>JAFNVE010000103.1 GCA_017379955.1 Tidjanibacter sp.
AAAACCGATGCCTGCCATATGCTCGAAGCGGGAGCCGCAATTGGTACAATTCATCTTATAAATCATACGGCTATATATAGTTTAGTTGGGTGCGACAATCTAATTACTATCTGCTCTTCTCCTGCTCGGCTGTCCAGATCCAAGGGGTTACATTAAGAGCAACTACTACTGCTACAAAAATCCAAAACATCATCATCGTCTTTTCCTCCTATCGTTTTTTATCCATTAAATACATTATTCTTGCGGAATTTATCTTCCGTGCTTTTCGTCCAATACCTCACCGAGAAAGGCAAAAAAGCAAAGTATATAAATTAATACCGTTCCCATACCTTAAGTCTCCAATCCTATACTCCTTTTGGCTCAACTCAGCCACGCCTTTAATTCAATAATTTTCTATTTGAAGAAACTATCGTTTCCGCCCCAAAAAGCGGGGATGATATTGAGTATCAACCCAATCACTACTATTATCTTAATAATAATCATCTTTGTACTCTTTTAGGTTCTACAATAAAAAAAAGCCCTTGTGTGTCATTCACAAGGGCAAAAGTATGGCGGTATTTTGACAGGTCTTGTCAAAGTGGAATTTTGTTATACATTTTTTCGATTTTTTTCGACAGATAGTCCGAAAGTTCGGGGGAGTCCATAATCTCAATATCATCCCATAGCCCCAGAATAAAGCGACCAATGCCTGCAAAACTGCAAACCTCGGTGCGTAGAATCCAATGGTTCTCATCCTCGCGCGAGAGGTCGCGCTCTGCCAACGGATACTCCTCTGTAAGCAGGTTGTATGCTCTAAGTGTCAGACGCATAGTGACTTGCGTGCGCTCAAAACTACGAGTGCGGAAGATATCTATATAACCGGCATTGTGTTCGTCGGTGTGTTGCCAAGATTGTTCGGTGACCTCCACAGAGCCGATACGCGAGGTGTTAAAGAGTTTGTTTATCCCGCTCGCTGGCTCGTAACACCAAATCTGCACATAGTTGGTCGTAAAGGCAAATGGCTCAACAGCCTTGTCGCTCACAATGCCCGTGTTTGAGGAAGAGTAGTCGTGCAAGATGACCTGTTTTTGCTCTCCGATAGCCTCAATAAGGGCATTGATGTTCGCTGCGTTCTTGCCTCTTACGGTGCTATTTGCCAGCGATGTGCAGTCGTAAACAGATGATAGTTTGCGACGCAAGTTGTGTTTGAGGGCATTGCTATCATCAAGAGCATCAATCAGTTGGTTGAATATGTGTGCCTCCTCGTCGGTGAAGTGGATTAGTTGTGATATATCTTTGAAGTGGCGGCTCTCCTTGCCAAGTTTGTAGACTCCACCCTCCAATTTATGCACTACAAAGCCCGCCTCCTTGAAGGTGTCGATATAGCGATATATGGAACGATAGGAGGTATCGAGTTTTTCGGCTAATTGCTCTACCGTATAATTCACATTGCCCGTCAGCAATTTCATCAGACGGAGCAACCTCTCAATCTTGGGCTGATCCATAATGGCTTAGGTTAGTTCTTAATAAAGGTGATGCGCTCCCAAATGGGGCGGGGGATAAGTCGCCAGAAGAGTACAAGCAACTTAAATCTCCAATCGAAGATGATTATTCGTTTGCCTCTCCTCAGCCCGCGCTGAATATGATTTACTGCCTGCTCGCAGGTCATAACCATAGGGTATTTCTTCTCGGGGTTGAGAATCTCAGTTGCCACAAATCCTGGGCGAATATCGCTAAATCTGACAGGCACCTTCTCCATACGCGCAAGTTGGCTCAGGGCAGAAATATATGTGCTCTGCATCTTTTTGGTGGCTGAGTATGCAGGTGCACTGCCAAGCCCTTTTGTTCCTGCTACTGAGGTGATTACTGCCACCTGCATCGGTCGCTTGGGGTCTATCTGCGCCTGCTTTGCGTGGTTGAAGATATGGTCAATGATGCGCACCATACCCTCGCAGTTGGTTGCAACCATCGAGAGTTCTACATCGGGTACAAGTTCTCTGTTTTGCCAACCGATGCCGGCCGAATATAGGAACAGATTGGGAGTGCCAAAGGTAGAGAGCAGTTGCTCTAAAGTGTCGGCTGCCTCGGCTTTGCGTACATCCATCTCGGCTATTGTAACTCGCTCGGCACCGTACTTCTCCTGCATCTCCGTCAGTGCCGCTATGCGCCTGCCGGTGATGGCTACCTGCCACCCCTCCTTGATAAGCCTCTCGGCCATACCACGCCCGATACCTGAGGTGGCACCAATGATTATTGCTCGTTTCATCTGTTGTTGTTCTCAGTTATGAAAGCAAAGATAGGAAAAATATTGCCAATAGTTGTCAAATTGCTATCTTTGTAACCGATTTCCCGAAAAACCACTTATTTGATGAAGAACAGAGAGTTTATTTTGATGTCGATATTTGCCGGAGTGCTGATTGGTGTTGCCGGATTGGTCTATCTGCGCGTAGGGGGACTTGCAGGAGCTGTGTTGTTTGCTTTCGGACTGCTCTGCGTGGTGATGTGCGGTGCGCAACTCTATACGGGCAAGGCTGGCTATCTCCCTTATCGACAACTCCCTCGTCTTGTGGTGATGTTGGCGGGCAATGCTGTGGGTTGCCTTTTGGCAGCTTGTGTCGCTCGCTATTGCGGCTCGGAGGCACTACACACAAACCTTGATAAGATTCTCTCGGCTCGCCTTGCCGCTTCGTGGGATGCACTATTGATTACCTCGATGGGTACGGGTATGATTATGACACTTGCTGTCTATGGTGCTCGTCGTGGCCACTATTTGCCTCTGTTGTTTGGCGTGCCTGTATTTATTATGTGTGGTCTGCCTCACTGCGTGGCAGATGCCTTCTACTATGCAGCAGCTCTTCTCTACGGCAAATCTGAGGCGATGATGCTTTGGGCTTGGCTCTGGGCTATTATCGGCAACTATATCGGTTGCAACCTTCCTCGCTGGTTTATGGGAAAGAGTTTTGAGGCGTAGATGTTCCCGATGTGTGGTTAGAAGCAGTAGCCTACACGGATGCTGAAACTCATAGCCACATTGTCGTTTTCTGTGCCGAGCCACTTCCATAATTGAAAGCCGTGGTGGTAGCCTGTCTCTGCGGGAATACCCACTGCCGGACCTCCACCAAACCATCCATCAACGATAAAACGGCCAAAGGTGGTCTGATATCCTGCTGTTGCGAGTAATGTTCCCATAGCAGCAAGTTTTCTTGCTCCACCACCCTCTGGTGTGTATCGGTAGCGCGAATAGATAGCCTCAGGGCGCAGATAGAAACCGCAGAGAGGGCCTTTATCTTCGCTGGTCAGGAAGAACTTGTGACCATAACGCAACGTGAAACCGAGTGGGTCGTTTTTGTATTTGTCGTAGCCGGCACTGATAAGACTTGCGCATATCTCACCACTCTGACGGTGGGGCAGGGCGTATTCGTAGGATACTTTGGTGCTACCCGTAGCCCACGACAAGAAGGTTATCTTGATGGCTCTGCTGTACTCTTGCTGCTGTGCAAAGGCGGGTGTGGTTAGAGTTAAGAGTGCTATGATTATCAGAAAGCGTTTCATAAATCTTATGTCAATAAAAAAAGCCTCACAGAATCTCTGAGAGGCTTTACTCATAAAAATTTGGTGGACCCAGAGGGGCATGATCCCACGACCTTCGGATTATGAGTCCGCTGCTCTGACCAACTGAGCTATGGGTCCGTTTGCTTAATAGAGCTATTCTCTCCTTTTCAGCGGGACAAAGATATGAATTTTTTTCTATTTTTACCTAATATTTCTAATTTATCTCCTTACGCGGACCACTTTGGCAAATTATTTGCCCAATCATATTACTGACGGGCATCGCTTGGTCGGCGGTTGCACCTTGTAGTTACAAGGTCTGCCAACGGCCGACGAGGCTGCCCGAATAACTATTTGTTAAACTAAACAGCAAAAACTATGAAAGAGTCAACCGAGAAAAAACCGATGAACGACAAGACTAAGCAGAGCCCAAAGGCCTCATCTTGTAATACAGGTAGTTGTGGTACCCATACTACCGACAAAGATAAATCGGGCAAGGGGTGTAAATAGTGTCACTTCCCCTTAACCCGAAATGCGGCGGGGGTGCAAAATATGTTGCACCCCCATAATTTTATCTATTGTGCAGAGAACTTATAAATACAAGTGTGAGTGTACTCCTCGCCAGGATTGAGGATAATCGATGGGAATCCCTCTTGGTTGATAGCGTCGGGGTACTTCTGAGTTTCAAGTGCCAACGATTCGCGAGCCTTGTGTGTTCGACCATATTTACCCTTTACCCATCCACCGAAGAAGTTACCCGAGTAGAACTGCATACCAGGTTGGTCGGTCAGCACCTCCATAACTCTACCCGAGGTAGGCTCGTAGAGTGTTGCAGCCCAAGTAATCTCCCCCTCGCGCTCTTGGTTAATGCACCAATTTGCGTCATAACCACTGCCGAAACGCATCTGCTCGTGGTCTGAGTTGATACGCTCACCAATGATATGCGGTGTGCGGAAGTCAAAGGGAGTGCCCTCAACAGCCATCAACTCGCCTGTCGGGATTAGGTTTTGTGAGGTGCGGGTTATGTGGTCTGCATTGATTGTTAGTTCGTGGTCGAGGATAGTTCCGTTTCCTTCGCCTTTGAGGTTGAAGAAGGAGTGATTGGAGAGATTGACCAATGCGGGAGCATCAGTAGTCGCCTTATACTCAATCTTGAATTCGTTCTCCTCGGTCAGGGTGTAGGTCATTGTGATATCTCTGTTGCCGGGGAAGCCCTCCTCGCCATCTGCTGCCAGATAGTGCAGGACAATCGAGTTGTCTGTTACGTTCACTACATCCCATACAACCCTATCAATGCCCGTATTTCCTCCGTGCAGTGTGTTTACGCCATCGGTCAAAGGCACCTGATACTCCTTGCCGTCGAGGGTGAACTTGCCACCTGCAATGCGATTGGCAACCACACCAATACAAGCACCAAGGAATCGCTCGCCACGGTTGTTGATGTAACTATCAATGTTGTTGTAGCCCAAAACCACATCCTCCATATTGCCCTCACGGTCGGGTGTCCACAGAGCAACAACACGGCCTCCGTAGTTGGTTACCTGCATGACAATATCTCCCCCGCGCAGGGTGTAGAGTGAAATCTCTTTGCCGCCAAGGGTTGTCTCAAAGGCGGCCTTGTCAATTAGCGGTAGTTCGGTAGCGTTTGCAAGCGCAGTTGCCAAGACCATACATAATAATACAAAATACTTCTTCATTGAGGTTGTGTTTGGGTTAATATACATGTTTATTTCTATGCCAGCAGTGCGTCTGCCAACTCCTCCAATTGAGGTACATTGTGGGGCTTCATACGGCTCATAATGGTCACCATAGGGCCAACAATCTCCACATCGCGCATCTGCTCCAACATACCTTTCATTGTACGGCCTGCGGTAGGACCCCACGAGCCGTTTTCGATGATACCTACCTGACGGCTACGGTAGCCTTTAATCTGCAAGTGATGCAGGAAGTCATACATTGGCGGGAATACGCCACCGTCGTACGAAGCCGCAGCCACCACCAACTTCTCATATCGGAACGCATCCTCCACAGCCTCAGCCATATCGTCGCGCGAGAGGTCGCAAATGCTTACCTTCTTAGCCCCCTTTGCGCGCAATATCTCAGCCATCTTCTCGGCAACAACGGCAGTACCTCCGTGAATCGAAGCGTAGGCTACAAATACTCCCTCGCTCTCAGGTTTATAACTGCTCCAAGTGTCGTAAAGACCAATGTAGTAACCCAAATTCTCGGTAAGGATAGGGCCGTGCAGAGGGCAAATCTTCTCAATATCGTAGTGTGCCACCTTTTTCAGCAGAGTCTGCACCATAGGACCATATTTGCCGCAGATGTTGAAGTAGTAGCGACGAGCCTCGCAAGCCCAATCCTCCTCTGCTGAGAGTGCGCCAAACTTACCAAAGGCGTCTGCCGAGAAGAGAATTTTGTCTACATCGTCGTAACTTACCATAACCTCTGGCCAATGAACCATTGGGGCCATCAAGAAGGTGAGTGTACGCTTGCCAAGCGAGAGAGTATCGCCCTCGCCAACAAAAGTAGTTCGCGAGGTGAGGTCGATGTCGAAGAACTGACCCATCATCTTCTCCGACTTTGCCGAGGCTACAATCTGCATCTCGGGGTACTTCTCGGCCATCATTGCTATGCAGCCTGCGTGGTCGGGCTCCAAGTGGTGAACGACCAGATAGTCGGGAGTGCGACCAGCCAAGGCCTCTTCCAGACGAGCAAACCACTCATCACTCTTGCGGCCGTCTACAGTATCCATAACTGCCACCTTCTCATCGAGAATAAGGTAGGAGTTATAGGAGATACCATTGGGGATAATATATTGACTCTCAAAGAGGTCGAGGTCGGTGTCATCCACGCCGATATAGAGTACATCTTTTGTAATTTCCTGTATCATAATTTGTAATCTGTTGTATTTAATTTAATGTTATGCAAAGATAAACTATTTTCTCTATTTTTATTCTTATATTTGTAAGAGATTGAAACTACAAACTAAAAACCAATAATTATGAGAAAAATTGTTCGTCTGGCAGTCGTGGCTCTTCTTTCGCTGACTGCAATGGTACAGAGTGCTGTGGCTCAGCAGGGTGCACCGGCAACTCCCAAAAATGTAATCTACACTGAACGCTGGATGGATATGGCTCAGGAACAGGGCCGTTCCTACAACTTTACTCCCACATTTTTTATCTATCCCGATTCTAAATTAACCGAGGATGGTGCGAAGGCACTTATCGCTGAGTTGGCTATGGATAGCGTTATCAAGGAGAATAATGCAACCGTCTATGTACTCAACCCCGTAGGCGATAAGTATGATAATAAGGCCGATTTTGACGCTTTTGTAGAGATGTTCAATATGGTGGCTCGCTCGGGTAACCTGAAAGTGATTGGTATCGGGAGTGGTGCTACTTTCGTTAACTCAGTACTCGCTATGGGTGAGGCAGCAAGCCACATTGCAGGTATTCTGACTATTGGTGGTAAGCAGGCTAAGGCTCCCGCTGAGTCGTATGGCGTGCCTGCTTATGTTGCCGGAAAGGGTGCAACAAAGGTTGCTAAGAGTTATATTGCTATCAACAAGGCTGTTGCCGAGGGTGACCTCTACGCAAATCCCGAAGAGCCTCTGTTGCGAGTGGTTGTTAATGAGAAAGCAGATGCATCGCTCGCTGAGGTTTTCGCTGACGCTTGGGTTAAGGTCTTCCGCCGTAACTACCGCTTCAACAACTACAAACACACCCAGTATGAGGGTGCTAAGTTTGGTCAGTATGGTGCTTACGAGTTGGAGCCTTATCTTATCCACGAGGATTTGGGTGTGACTCGTGAAGTTGTCATCACCGAGCAGCGCAATGGTCTGCCCTGGTTGTGGTATGAGTATTGGCCCGAGGGTTTGAAAGAGAAAGCAGCTGAGAAGAGCGTGCCTGTGATGGTGCTTCTGCACGGTAATACCAACGACCCCCGCACTCAGGCAGAGACCTCAGGCTTTATCCAGGTGGCTGCAAAGGAGCGTTTCTTTGTGGTTGAGATGGAGTGGCAGGGTAGTCGCAACTATGGTGCTATGGGTAATGATGGCGTGGAGCAGGTGCTCTATCAGTTGTTTAATAAGTATCCCCAACTCGACCCCAGCCGCGTCTATGCAGAGGGTCTTTCGGCAGGCTCGATGACAGCCACCAATCTCGGTGTGCGCAAATCCTATCTCTTCACCGCTGTTGGTGGTCACTCGGGCGGTGTTATGGGTAATAATGCCTCTATGTGGGCAGATGCTACTCAGAAGCGAGGTGCTGTTGAGGTGCCTTATTGCTCGGTGCTCGGTACTGCCGATATGGTTGTTCCCTTTATCACTCCTGCGCGCTGGAAAGGCAATGGCTATCTCAACGCATGGAACATCTACCAGCAGATGAACGGTATGCCTGTAATTGATGAGTTGGACTTTGAGGTAGACCCAATCTTTGGCTTTGAGTTGCAGGATCGCAAACAGATTGTTACCAATAAGGGTGGTGGTTTGGTTGTCGAAATGGGTACTCAGTATAAAGGTAATGTACCTATGATTCAGATTATTGCAGTTATGGATTATGGCCATTGGAACTTCCAGCCTACTGCTCAGATGATGTGGGATTTCTTCAAACAGTACTCTCGTGACCCCGAAACCAAAAAGTTGATTTATCACGGAGATAAATAGAGAGAACTCTAATATATAATGAAAAACAGCCGAGAACTTTCTCGGCTGTTTTTAGTTTGTTTTAGAAGAGTTTCAGGTTGTCGAAACTTGGGGCGAGTTTGCCTTGCTCGATGTTGTGGATAATCTCTACCACCTTGTCGTTCATCGGGGTAGGGCATCCCACCTTTCTGCCAAAGTCCGATACTGCTCCGTTGATTGCATCGACCTCAGAGAGTTTCCCCTTCTCTATATCTTGCAGCATACTTGCTTTAAGTTTTGCGT
>JAFNVE010000104.1 GCA_017379955.1 Tidjanibacter sp.
GGGCGATGATGAGCCTACAATGCTCCACTCGTAGTTGTCGCCAATCTCCATCACCTTGTATGGGGCGGGGAAGATGAAGAAGGTAACCTTCAACTCGCCGGGCAGAGATGTCGTCTTTGCCTTGCCACGGCTGACGCGATGTTTTCCCTCCTTGTAGCCGCTGTTGAGGACCTCAACAGACCCATCCGGCAGCAGTCGGTAGTCGGCAACGCAACGCTCCATCCCGCGCTCGAAGGGGTGGTCGAAGCGGGCAACCTCATACCAACGACCCATATAGCGATTTATGTCTAAGTTGGTAACTGTGCGGTTGTCAATGTTGTGGCGAGGGCGGGCAATGGTTGCTCCCATAATGCCGAAAACGAGAATCGAGAGTAGAATAAATGACTTCATGGCAGAAAATGTTTTGATTGTTGCTGATTGAGTGACAAAAAGAGTGCCGATTTGAATTTTCGACCAAAATGAGTACTTTTGTGTTGGTGAAGTTCTCTCCGAGAGGCGACAATGTGCAACTCGGGGAGAGATAATTAAAAGGACAGACAATGACAGCACTCTTTTCGGATATCATCTTTGGCCCTATCAAGAGCCGCCGACTTGGCCTATCGTTGGGAGTAAATCTGCTCCCACTCGACTCCAAACTTTGCTCCTTCGACTGCATCTATTGCGAGTGCGGATGGGCAGAAGGTGGCCACACTCCGCGTTTTAATCCCCGCGAGAGGGTGCGTGAGTTGCTGGGTGAGAAGTTGCGCGAGATGACCTCGGCAGGTACACCGCCCGATGTGATAACCTTTGCGGGCAATGGCGAGCCGACAATGCATCCCCAATTCGAGGAGATAATTGACGACACCATCGCCCTGCGCGACGAGATATGCCCCACGGCTAAGATATCGGTGCTGAGCAACGCTACGATGATTGGGCGCGAGAGTGTAAGACGCGCATTGCTGAGGGTGGATAACAATATCCTCAAACTCGACTCCGCATTTGACCAGACGGTGCGCCTGATTGACAATCCGCAGGGCAACTACTCCGTGGCTCGCACAGTGGAGCTGATGAAACTCTTTGAGGGTAAGATGATTGTGCAGACAATGTTCCTGCGCGGGTCGTACAATGGTCAGGTGGTGGATAATACTACCGAGCGCGAGGTGGCTGCCTGGCTCGAACTGATACGCGAGATAGCCCCCGAGCGCGTGATGGTCTACACCATCGACCGCGACACCCCCGCACCCGACTTGGAGAAGGTGTCGGTGGAGGAGTTGCGCCAGATAGCCGAGCGTGTTCAGTCCCTCGGCATTGAGTGCTCGGTAGCGGGTTAAAGGTGAAGAAAGATGATTACAACAGAACAGATAAAAGAACTTAGCCGTCGTCGCGACGACCTATACCGCTATCTCCGCATCGAGGATCGCAAGATCGAGTGGGAGGAGGAGCAGGAGAAGACTACCGCACCCGACTTCTGGGACTCGCCCAAGGATGCAGAGGCGCAGTTGCGCAAAGTGGCGGAGATAAAGAGTTGGCTCGATGGCTATGCCGAGGTGTCGCAACTTGTCGATGACCTCGAACTCCTCGCCGAGTTTGTGCGCGAGGGTGGGGCAACCGAGGAGGAACTCGACACTCACTATGCTACCACACTCGAACAAATCGAGCAACTCGAAATGCGCAATATGCTCTCCGAGCCCGAGGATAAGATGGGGGCGATTATGGATATCAACGCCGGTGCGGGTGGCACTGAGGCACTCGATTGGGCCTCTATGCTGCTCCGTATGTACACCCGCTGGGGTGAGCGCAACGGCTACAAGGTGCGCATCGCTGATATGCAGGAGGGCGAAGAGGTGGGCGTTAAGTCCGCAACACTCCTCTTCGAGGGCGACTACGCATACGGCTATCTCCAAAGCGAGATTGGTGTGCATCGTATGGTGCGCCTCTCGCCATTTAACGCCAACAACAAACGACAGACAACCTTCGCCTCAGTATTTGTGGCTCCCGCTATTGATGATACAATAGAGATTACCATCAACCCCGCAGATATAGAGTGGGATACATATCGCAGTAGCGGTGCGGGCGGACAAAATGTCAACAAGGTCGAAACGGGCGTGCGTCTGCGCTACCACGGCAAGGACCCCGATACGGGCGAGGCTGTGGAGTTCCTCATCGAGAATACAGAGACCCGCTCACAACTGATGAACCGCGAGAATGCTATGCGCATCCTCCGCTCCAAACTCTACCAGCGCGAACTCGAAAAGCGCAGAGCCGTGCAGACAGAACTCGAAAAGAGTAAGAAACGCATCGAGTGGGGCTCGCAGATTCGCTCCTACGTCTTCGACGACCGCCGCGTGAAAGACCACCGCACAGGTCACCAGACCTCCAATGTTGAGGCGGTGATGGATGGGGAGATTGATTCTTTCATCAAGACCTACCTCATGCTGTAAAAAGCCATCTGGCTGGCGATTTTTGCACATCCCTTGCGAGCCAAAGCTCATTTACTTAGAGTAAACTCCGCTTTGTCTTGCTGCACGATGCACAAAAATCCCTCAGCCAATATGACTTTTTTGGGTTGTGGGTATTGGAGTGTGTGATGCTTTTTTATTAAAAAAGCGTCTGCGACGCTTGCGGGCAGGTGCATTAAAGGCAGAAAACCTTATAATGACAACCGATATTCTCGGTCTCTTGCGCGATGTAAACGACCCCTCTACTCTTATAACAAAGGTAAC
>JAFNVE010000105.1 GCA_017379955.1 Tidjanibacter sp.
CATAGTGCCTATAAACTGACGGGCGTATGCCGAAAGGGTCTCCATATAGCGACGTTGACCCTCGGCATAAATAGTGTCAAAAGCGAGCGACGACTTACCGGAGCCCGACAATCCTGTAATTACAACCAACTGAGTGCGAGGGATATCCACATCGACCTCACGCAAGTTATTCACTCGCGCACCGCGCACACTGATGATATCTTTATTTCTCTTTGACACTGCTATTTACTATTAGTACGAAAACCCTCTGCGGGAATCTTTACAACAAATGTACGACCAGCCGAGTTAGTACAATCATACTCGCGAATCCAATGATTCAATTGGCGCAACATACGGTATGATGTTCCGTGCTCGCGCGCCAAAGCCGCCCAATCAATATTTTTACCGCTAACCTCAATTTCGTAATAATTAGTCAGCGGCTCTCGGTAGTCGGATTTAGCAAGGCGATAGCCATAATCGCTCGGATTCTCAATCAGCAACTTGAAAGACAAGATGCGGAACATATAGCGCAAAGTCTCCTCCGGCAGGAAAGTATCATAGTAATTAGTAGACTGCTGTTTATCTACTCTTCTGCGCAATCCGTTAGGGCCGAGATTGTAGGCAGCTGCTGCAAATGCCCACGAGCCAAACTCCTCGTAGTAACTCTTCAAGAGTGTGCAAGCCACACGAGTAGCCTTCTCGATGTGGTAACGCTCATCTACCTCACCATCAACCACAAGGCCGTTCTCCTTACCAACGGTAGGCATAATCTGCCAAAGTCCACCGGCACCGGCAGTAGAGACAACATTGGGATCCAATCCACTCTCTGCCACACACAGATATTTCATATCTTCAGGAATACCAAACTCGGCCAAAATAGGCTCAATAATGGGGAAATATCGGGTCGTATTCATCAAAGTAAGCGAGGTGCGTGAGTGCATATATATAGTAACCAACATCTCACGCATAAGGCTCTCGCGAGTGTCAAAATTTTCCAGAGGCACACGCTCACCAGCAAAAACCAACTCCTCGGGCAGAGAGGGAATCTCCACCACTGAATTAATCATCTGATGGTCGGTAGTCTGCGCAGAGCAACCCACCGAGACCAACAGCAAAGCACTAATAATCAGCAATTTCTTCATCGTATATTCTTCTATATTTTATTCAATCAAAAACTTGTCGGCATCAGCCCAGGCTGGGAATTTCTCACGGAAACGCATAAGCTTATCCTTGTCGAGTTCGGCAACCACTACACCCTCAACATCTTCTTCCACTCGAGCAATCACCTCGCCGTAGGGATTGAGCACCACCGAGTGACCGTTATAATGAGTAGCAGGGTCATCGCCCACCCTATTCACTCCAACGACAAACGCCTGATTCTCAATTGCTCGCGCTGGCAGTAATCTATCCCAGGCACCAATCCTTGCCGCAGCCCACTCGGCAGAGTATATCACTAAATCATACTCATCACCACGCTGACGGCTCCACACAGGAAAACGCAAATCGTAGCATACTTGTAGCAGGATGCGCCACCCCAGATACTCTACAACAACTCGCTCAGCACCAGCCGAAAACACCTTATCTTCTCCCGCCATACGAAACAGATGTCGTTTGTCATAGTGTTCCACTCGGCCATCGGGCAGAAAGAGGTAAAAGCGATTGTAAATCTCTCCCTCTTCACGCACGGCAATAGTACCCGCTACTGCCCTACCCGATTCGACGGCAAGCCTTTGCAGTCGTTCGATGTAGGGAGAGTCAACAGGAACAGCTACTTCTGATGAACAATCGTAACCCGTCAGAAACATCTCGGGCAGGACGAGCAGGTCAGCCTCAGTGGAGCGCACATAACACTCTACGCGCTGCAAGTTAGCCTCGCAGTCACCCCAAGTGATATCCATCTGACAAATTGCTACTCTAAGTCCCATTGGCGAAAGAATATTTGACAAATTTACTAAAAGGTAGCGAAAAAAACACTACTTTTGCGAGAAATAAAACAACATAGACCACAGAAGATGCTTTACATCGGACTATATCAGACACTCACCGTTGCCCGTATTTCGGAGCACGGACTCTACCTCACAGATGGCGAGGGGGCTGAGGTATTGCTCCCCAATCGCTATGTCAGCCTTGAAGATAAGGTGGGCGATCAGATTGAAGTATTTGTTTATCACGACACACTCAACCGACTGACAGCCACCAGAGAACACCCATACGCAACAGTGGGCGAAGTTGCCTATTTGGAGGTAGTAGACAAGAACGTTCACGGTGTATTTATGAATTGGGGAATCACCGCCAAAGATCTCTTTGTGCCTAACCGTGAGCAGAATTTCCCGATGGAGATTGGCCGTAAATATGTGGTATTTCTCTATCGCGACACGGTGACAGACCGAGTGGTTGCATCGGCTCGTCTGGCAAAACACGTCGGCAACAGCGAGATTGTCGTACGCGAGAAAGAGGAGGTTGAGATTGTGGTGGCACAGCGCATTGAGCGAGGCTTCCGAGTAGTGGTAAACAACAGGAATTGGGGTGTAGTTTACGACAACCAACTCTTTGAGCCGCTGCATATTGGCGACCGTCGCACAGGCTATGTCAGCCGAGTGACAGATGAGCGACGTATTGATGTTATGCTCCGCCAGCAGGGCTATGACGAGGTGCGCTCCTCGGCTGTAAAGCTCGCTAAATTGGCAAAAGAAAATGGTGGCATTCTGCCTCTCAACGACAAGTCGACTCCCGAAGAGATTAAAGAGATAGCGCAGATGAGCAAAAAGGTCTTCAAGAAGGCACTCGGCTATCTGATGAGCCACAACCTGACTCAGACTACCGAGGATGGTTTGCGAATCGTTGGTGAGGTGGAGAATCACGAGAACTCAAAGCAGGTAAAAAGCGAGAAATCAGCACCTAAGCCTGCACCTAAACCCGCACATAAAGAGGTTAAGAGAAGAGAACCTAAGCCCGAACAGAAGGAGAGAAAAGTGGCTGAGCGCA
>JAFNVE010000106.1 GCA_017379955.1 Tidjanibacter sp.
GGGAAGTAGAACATATCTACCACCTTGCCGTGGAGGAGCGATGCGTAGCCGCCCGCCTCGGGGAACAGCTCAGCCACGCCCCACGGAGTCGACTCCGAGAAAATCATACCATAAAAGGCACTGTCAATCATATTGCCAATTGCGCCAGCAAGAATCAGCACAAAGCCCACAATCAGCCCCTTGTCGGCCGTCTTGCGGTTGAGGTAGGGGATGAGCCAGCAAAGTGCGCCGATAGCGACAATGCGGAAGAGGCTCAGGAACAACTTACCATTGTTACCACCCAACTCAAATCCAAAGGCCGCGCCGGGGTTCTCGATAAAGCGCAGGAAGAACCAATCGGGAAATACGGTGATGCTCTCGCCGAGTGCCAAGTGGGTCTTAATCCATATCTTCAACGCCTGGTCTGCCACCAGCAGAAGCACCACGAGCAGGGCTATGTTTCTATTCTTCATCTACTTACGCTTGGTTTATCGAATCAGTGTGCTACTCTCGCCAATCAAGTAGCCGTCCATATAAATCTCCACCTGATACTCACCCGCAACTACCTGTGCGCCACCATAATAAAGACCGATTGCGAGGTCTTCGTTCTGGTAGTCAATATCGTCACGCATTGCCGAGTAGGTAATCTGGTCGCCCTCGAAGTCGAAGACATAGCCATCGGCATTAGCCATAATATAACCGTCAGGACCGATTATTCGGGCATATACATTGCGTGCTCCGGGCTGTGTCAACTCATTTGCCGAGAGGACAAAGTCAATCTTCAAGCGGTCGGCACGCGAAGCACGAGTCACAGGCTTGCCGTTAGCATTGATAGGCGTGAGGGTAATATCGCGCGCCTTCACGATAGAGCCCATACGCACCTTGTCGTCAAGTTCGCTGGCACGCTCCTCGGCCTTGTCAGCACGCAGACGCTCACTTGTCACCTGACGGCGGATAGTGATGTTCTCCGAGGCGAGTTGCTGGTTGAGCGTATTGAGCGAGTCTATCTGCTTGACATAGTGCTGCATAGTGTTGAGCAGAGTACCAATCTCCTTCTCATAGCGGCGGATTGTAGCCTGGTTTGCCGAACGCTCCTGTTGCAGACGCTGCATCAGCGAGTCAGCACGCTGACGCTCAATATTAAGGTTGTGCGAAATGGTGTCGTTCGCAGTCTGGATATTGTCAATATCGCTGATGAGGTTCACGATACGGTTTGTCAGCGTATCGCGCTCGATGCGGAAGTCCTCACGCATCTGGTGTGTCTGCTTGAAATAGAGGAACGAAAGGGCGCCAAGTATCACTACCAATATGATAACCAGCACCTTATATCCTTTTAGCGAGCGACTGTCATCACTCTTTTCCTCATTATAATCGTAATATTCGTCGTTATACTCTTCCATATTTTTCGATGTTTCAGGTTTATAAATGGCGGTCACGTTGCCACATTTGGGACAAAGATAACTCTTTTTGCGAAACTACCCCCTACTTTTTCTTACTTTTTGCACTGAGCCTATTTCTCAGCCTTCAACTTCGAGCCGAGCAGTACGCTCTCCCACGGATACTTCAACCCCGAATAATTGCTCAGTCGTGCCTTGGCAACACCGTAGCGGGTAGGGGTCTCGATATAGAGAGGTATGTAGTTGCGGTCGTTGGATATCCAGAGGTAGAAGATATTGCCCTCGGCCAACTTCTCGCCATTGGGCAGTGCGAGTTGGCACTCCAACTTTATGGTGCGCACCTTGCCGATACCTGTGATATCTTTCTCCTCGGGGCCGAGATATGTGTAGGAGATATACTGAATCTGGTCGTTCAGGATGATGCCGATGCGCTTGCTCTCTCCCTTACGCATAGTGTTGACAATGTTGCTGTTACGCAGAGAGTAGAAGTGCGCCACATAGTCGCGGATTGTGCTGTCTATATCCAAGTTGGTATCCTTCCACGGCCCGTCCATCTCGCGATAGCGGGCGAGTGCTGTGTCGTTGTTCCAATCGTAGTAGTAGCGCGCCGCAGTACGCCAACTACCCTCGTTGATATCCTGAGCGAACTGCACGGGGAGGCCGTCGCTCGTTGCCAGCCAGGTATTGAGGCGGTCATCGAGTTTGAAGATTACGCGCGCCATATTATTAGTCACCGCACGGGCCGATATGCGCCACGCAGGGGTGCCATCCACACTCTCGGTGGTCACCTTGCTTGTCACCTCACCAATATTGGCACCAATCAGCACCTTCGAGCGAAAACTTATAGTATAGGTCAAACTCTCGCCCGGAGCAAACGCCCCCGAGGCAAGCGGTTGAGCAGATACACTCTGATTATCAACCAATAACGCCAATACCAGCGCAGACAAAATTGTGTAAAAAAATCTCATATCACCCTCCTCTCTACGAAATCATCGCAAAATCTCTCTGTTCTTTTCCACTATACTGTTTTCTCAACTCTTCCAGACCTCTATTCTTCGGCAGCGACAGTGTTGGGTCTTCGGCAAGCACCTTCTCAGCCACACGTCGCGCCCACTCCACAATTTGGTTGTCGCGACTAACGGAGGCAATACGCAACTCAAACGGCTCGCCACTCTGCTGAGTACCAGCCATATCGCCAGCACCGCGTAGTTTAAGGTCGAGTTCGGCAAGACGGAAACCGTCAGTCGTTTCGACCATAGCCCCCAATCGCGCCTTCGCCTCGCGGGTCAGTTTGTCACCACTCATAAGCACACAGTAGGACTGCTCGCCACCACGACCCACACGGCCACGCAACTGGTGCAACTGCGACAGACCAAACCTCTCGGCACTCTCAATCACCATCACTGTTGCGTTTGGCACATCAACACCTACCTCTATAACGGAAGTGGCAACTAAAATATTGGTTATCCCGCGCTTAAAGTCATCCATATTGCCGTTTTTCTCCTCGTTGGTCATCTTGCCGTGCACCGCACCTACCCTATATGTTGGCTCGCGGAACTCATCGGTGAGTTGAGCAAATCCCTCATAAAGGTTTTTATAGTCGGCCTTTTCGGACTCCTTAATCAAAGGATATACCACATATACCTGACGCCCTGCGGCAATCTCACGTTTGATGAAGCCGTGGAGCATAAGTCGCTGCGACTCAAACAGATGGCGTGTTTTAATAGGTTTGCGACCAGGGGGGAGTTTGTCAATCACCGAGATATCCAAGTCGCCATACAGAGTCATTGCCAGAGTTCGCGGAATTGGTGTTGCGGTCATTACAAGGATATGGGGGGCAATCTGATTTTTTGTCCACATCTTCGCTCTCTGCTCCACGCCGAAGCGATGTTGCTCGTCAATCACCACAAAACCGAGATTGGCAAACTGCACAGCATCCTCGATAAGTGCGTGAGTACCAACAAGTATCTTGATGCGCCCATCGGCAAGACCCGCCAAAATCTCGCGACGCTCCTTAGCGCGCGTAGCACCCGTGAGCACCGCCACGCACCCTTTTGCCGGAGTGTTCTCCACAAAACGCTCGATGGAGGCAAAGTGTTGGCGGGCGAGAATCTCGGTCGGTGCCATCATACAGGTCTGAAAACCATTGTCCACAGCCAGCATCATCGAGGCCAGAGCGACAAGCGTCTTGCCACTGCCTACATCGCCCTGCAACAGACGGTTCATCTGATGACCCGTAACTGTATCAGCCCTAATCTCCTTAATCACACGCTGTTGCGCATCCGTGAGCGGAAAGGGCAACGACGCATATAGCGAGCGAAAGTGGTCGCCCACGCGGTTGAAAATGAAGCCGTTGCTATTTGTTGTGCGGGTTGCACGGCGCGAGAGTATGCCGAGTTGTATGCCAAAGAGTTCCTCGAATTTCAGGCGGCGTTCAGCCTTGCTCAGTGCATCGTTCGAAGGTGGGAAGTGGATGTCGTGCAGAGCGGTGCGCAAGTCCACAAGTTGGCAACCCTCCACGATATAGCGAGGCAGCGTATCAACAATCTCCTCCTCGACAAGTGGCCACAGCGAGCAGACAAGGCCATAGATACCCTTACTGCCCAAGCCCGATGTTGTCAGTCGCTCGGTAGTGCTGTAAACGCCTTGCACTGAGGCATTTTGACGACTAAGAAAGTGTTCTACAAGTTCCACCTCGGGGTGCACGAAACTAAGTGCCCCCTTGAAGATGTTGGGCTTGCCGAAGATGATATACTCGCGCCCCGCCTCAATCTTCTTGCCAATCCACTTAATTCCCTTAAACCAGACAAGTTCCGCCGCGCCACTACTATCCGCAACACGAACAATAAGCCTCTGCTTGGCTCCCGCGCCCTGGGTAGTAATGTTCATCACTCGCGCCCTAATCTGTATGTAGGAGGTGTGCTCCTCACTGACCTCGGTGATGCGGTAGATGCGTGTGCGGTCAACGTGGCGGAAAGGGAAGTAGTAGAGCAGGTCGCCAAATGTGCGTATACCAATCTCCGAGGCAAGTAGCGAGGCTCGTCGCTCCCCCACCCCCGGCAGATATTTTATATCATTGGTCAGTTTGCCCTGCACGGTGTTACTTGTTATCTATAATTAAAAACAGACTGTTAAAGACTACTCGTACAACCTTGCGGTTGCTCTCTACGGCAGCAGCCTTTAACAGCCATCAGAAGTTATCTTTCCTCGCTTACTCGCAGAGGAACTCAAAGATGCGGATAGCATCCTCGCGAACATTGAAGTCGATTTTCTCCTTCTTCACAAAGTCGCGGATATCGTTCTTCTTATCGGGGAAAGCCTTGTTCAAGTTCTTGGTTGAGAGCGAGTTAAAATCGCCATCCTTACCAATAACATAGTTTATACGGCGCTCCATTGTAAGTTCCATTGTGCTAACCTGACGCAAGTCCATAAAGCCCGAGTTCATATTAAACATCGAGTTGGTCGAGGTGATAGCCGAGGTCGACGATGTTGCGCCATAGCCTGCATCCATAGCCTTGTCCACTGTGTGGAGAGTGATAGCCTCTGCAAGGTAGATGCCATCCTTCTCGCGCACTACGCGGTAGTGTTTCTTACCGTCGTTCACCCACTTATCCTCGCCAATGGTAACATAGAGCAGAGGAGAGGTGCTGACGATATCGTAGGCATAGATATCGTTCTTGTCTACATACTGCACACGCTGGAAGTAGGCGTTATAGTTGACCTTCAATTCGTTACGATTGGTCTCAAACTCGGCAATACCTGTCTGCCAATCGTTGTAGAGGTAGAGATACTTCGACAGAGGTTCCTCAACTTTTATAGTAAATTTCTCGGTCTGTTGTGCCGATGCGCTAATGATTGTGAGCACCAGCATTGCGGTCAGTGTTAAAAGTCGTTTCATATTCTTATAGTTATTATTGTTTCCGCTACTAAATTAGTAAACTTTTTTGAAAGTGCACGCATTATTTGATGTGAAACGACTATTTTTGTAGGTGGAACTACATTTTTAAGAGCAATACTATGAGCAAGTTTTGTGATAACCTATTTCTCTTTACCCGCCGCCCTGCGTGTGAGGTGCACATTGGCAAGACAGTGATTGGTGGCAACAACCCCGTTGCTGTGCAGACAATGACCAATCGCGATACTAACGATACGGAGGCTTGTGTGGAGCAGATAGCCGCTGCTGCACGCGAGGGCTGCCGTATTGTACGCCTGACAACTCAGGGGACTCGCGAGGCACGCAACCTTGCCGAGATTGCTGCACGCACCCATACCGAGTGGCCCGACGTGGCACTTGTGGCCGATGTACACTTCCTCCCTGCTGCTGCCGATGTGGCTGCCGATAGTGCGGATAAGGTGCGTATAAACCCCGGCAACTACAACGACAAGGGCGGTGCACTCGATGCGCTCCTTGAGAAGTGTGCTCGCAGGGGTGTGGCACTGCGAATAGGTGTCAACCACGGCTCGCTCTCGCCCCGTATGTTCGACCTCTATGGCGACACGCCCGAGGGTATGGTGGCTTCGGCTATGGAGTACCTGCGTGCCTGCCGTGAGCGCAACTTTCACAATGTGGTGGTTTCGATGAAGTCGAGCAATGTGAGGGTTATGATTTATGCCTACCGTATGTTGGTCGAGGCTATGCAGAGAGAGGAGATGAACTACCCTCTCCACCTGGGTGTTACCGAGGCGGGCGATGGCAATGAGGGACGTATCAAATCGGCCGTTGGCATTGGTGCTCTGCTGGCTGATGGCATTGGTGACACTATCCGCGTGTCGCTCACCGAAGAGCCTGAGCGCGAAGTGGTTGCAGGCCGTATGTTGGTTGATTATATGGCAGACCGTCAGGAGGATAAAACAGATTTGGACACTGCCGTTGCAGGGGCCTTCGAACAAAAATATTCTCCATTTGAGTATTGCAGAAATGTGAGTGAGCAGGTGGGTAGAGTTGGTGGCAACTGTGTGCCTCTGCTCTGCTCGGAGATGACCGAGGAGGAGCGTGCGGGAGTGTGCGCAATAGAGGCTGTGGGCAAGAATCCCGTTGCCGAGTGGCGCAGGGCGATTGCCCGCAAGGAGGCCGATGGCGACCATCGTCCTGTGATGCTCAGTCGCACATATAGTGTCTGCTCGGCAGATGAATTGAGAATCAAGGCGGCAGCCGACTTCGGCGTTATGTTTGTCGATGGACTTGCCGATGCGATAGATATCCACTGCTTGGAGGTTAGCGAGGAGGAGTTGAAGGGCGTGATGCTCGACATCTTGCAGGCTTCGCGCGTGCGTATCAGTAAGACAGAGTATATCTCCTGCCCGGGTTGTGGTCGCACACTCTACGACTTGCAGGGCACGCTGGCGCAGATTAAGGAGCGCACCTCGCACCTTAAAGGGCTGAAAATCGGTGTTATGGGCTGCATTGTCAATGGCCCTGGCGAGATGGCAGACGCCGACTATGGCTATGTAGGCGCGGCGCGTGGCAAGGTGTCGCTCTATCGCGGCAAGGAGGTGGTTTGTCGTAACATCCCGCAGGATGAGGCACTCGACAAACTTGTGGAATTGATTAAGGCCGATGGCCGCTGGACAGAACAGGAGTAGGATGAATATATTACCGTTGACATATCTCGGCAATACCGAGTGGTGGGCACTGCTCCTCGGGGGTGAGGCCATAATTGATGTGGGCGAACACTATGTGAAACAGACCTGCCGAAACAGGGCTGAGATTCTCACTGCCGATGGCGTTATGGTACTGACCGTCAATGTGGTAAAGGGCAGTTCGTTGCGCAAAAAGGCAGTGGCGGCTATGGAGGTGGACTACTCCAAACGCTGGCAGCACCAACATTGGAACGCCATACGCTCGGCATATAAGAGTTCCCCCTATTTTGACTATCTGGCACACCACTTCGAGCCACTCTATACGCAGGAGATTCGTTCGCTCCGCGAGTGGAACTTTATGCTTATCGAGGCTGTATGCAAGGCACTGAAAGTTACTCCCGAATATAGTGTTTCGGAGAGATATATGATTGCTGGTGAGGGAGATAAGGATTTTCGCAATTATCCATTTTTGAGGAGTTGCGCAGAGCCCGCTTTCGACTGCCCCGAGTACTACCACGTCTTCCCTGAGGCGGCCGATGGCGGCTTCCAGCCAAGACTCTCTATCTTGGACTTGCTCTTCTGCGAAGGCCCCTCCGAAACGATTAACTACCTTCGCTCGATAAGGTAAACATACCCGACGCACAAATTATAAAGAGTTGTACATCAGATTGAATCTCATCAATCTGATGTTTTTTTATTGACCACCCCACCCCGAAAAGCCACTCATTTCGCTTAGGAGAGGCACAAACTTTAC
This sequence comes from Tidjanibacter sp., assembly GCA_017379955.1. Taxonomy (GTDB): domain Bacteria; phylum Bacteroidota; class Bacteroidia; order Bacteroidales; family Rikenellaceae; genus Tidjanibacter. Next base: position 7,711 of record JAFNVE010000106.1, read on the forward strand.
CCCGAGAAGCCACTATGATTGAGGAAATTTTGGGCTTCGTGCAGAAAGACAAGCCGAAGTTTACTTGACGTAAATGAGGCGAAGGCTTTCAAGGAAAGTGCAAAATTTACCAATCAGGCGTCGCAGACGCGTTTCTATTTTAACAACATAACCCCGAGAAGCCACTATGATTAGGGAAATTTTGGGCTTCGTGCAGAAAGACAAGCCGAAGCATACTTGACGTATGTGAGGCGAAGGCTTTCAAGGGAAGTGCAAAATTTACCAATCAGATGGCTTCGTGAGGCGTCATAGACGCTTTCCCATAAATTAACAGCCACCTGGTGAGACGATTTTTAGGCGCAGGTGTTTTCGAGGTTGCGCAGCATACTTGACGTATGTGAGCGTTCTCGGAAGCACCTGCAACACCAAAATCGTCCACCAGATGGCTGTTAATAAAAAAAGGGATGCTTCACAGCATCCCTCCAACCAACGCGGACTATATCCGCAACACTACATTAAAATAAGTCCATCCTTATGATGCGAGTTAAAGGTTCAGACAACTCGCCAGATAAGACTTCTCTCCGAGTTGCGCTTGTAGTGGTTCGCAACTCTATTTCAACCTCTCCTCTCTCCCCGCCCGCATAGGCGAGGAGAGCGAGAGTGAAAGTTGTCTAAATTAGATAGCAACCTGGGTCTTCAAACGGAGATCATCCGAAGCACCACCGACCATAATCTCGATGTTGCCGTTCTCCAAAGCCCAAACGTCTGCATCTACATCCCAGTAACGGAGACTCGAAACGGGAACCTCGAGGGTTACGCTCTTAGTCTCACCAGGCTGCAAGGTGATACGATCGAATGCCTTGAGCTCCTTAACGGGCCACTCAACCTGAGCATCCAGACGAGTTACGTAGAGCTGAGCAACCTCATCAGCAACCATGTTGCCATTGTTGGTCAGATCGAAGGTAACCTTGATAACGTCGTTAGCCTTGTAGCTCTTCTTGTTAGTCTCGATGTTAGCATAGTCGAAGGTTACATACGACAAACCGTGACCGAACGCGTACATAACGGGAACGTTCTTGGTGTCGAACCAACGGTAACCTACATACATACCCTCGGTGTAGTAAGCCTTAGGCGATACGCGCTGCATAGGACGACGGGGACCCTGCTGCTGACCACCGGTGATATCATCGCGGTGAGCTGCTGCAAATACGTCGGTACCCTCCTGCTTCTGGGGGAAGTTACCCAGAGCGTAAGCGGGCGAATCCTCAAGCTTAACGGGGAAGGTGAAGGGAAGCTTGCCCGAAGGAGCAATCTCACCATAGAGAATGTCAGCAAGTGCGTGACCACCCTCGATACCGTTCCACCAGCCCTGTACGATAGCGGGCGAGTACTTGTTAACCTCGTTCAAATCTACGGGACCACCCGAGATGATAACGGTTACGATGTTGGGGTTAACCTCAGCAAGAGCCTTGATAACCTCATCCTGACCTACGGGGAGCATGATGTTCTGACGGTCGCTACCCTCAGTCTCAACGTTCTTACCGGTACCTGCAACGAAGATTACGAGGTCAGCCTCCTTAGCCAAAGCAACAGCCTCAGCAAGCATAGTAGCATCGGGCGACTCGTTGATAGTAGCAGCGATCTCAGCAGCGTTAGCACCACCCATCATACGACCGAACATACCAGCGAAGTTCTTGTAAGCGGGAGCGTAGCTAATCTCGAAGCGACCGTTCGAACGGTTCTGCAAACCGAGCAGAGGAGTGATCTCATAAGGAGTCTTCACACCTGCACCCATACCACCAGCAGCGGTGCTAGCAGTTGCGTGACGACCGATAACGGCAATCTTCTTAACCTTGTTAGCATCGATAGGAAGCAGACCACCCTCGTTCTTCAACAGAACTACCGACTTGGTAGCTACGTTGTAAGCGGTCTGACGGCTCTCGGGCTGCGAAGCAGTCTCCAAGTTAGCCTGATCCTCGGGAATAGCCTCAATAGCGTAACGTACACGGAGAATCTCACGAACGCGGTCGTTAACAATCTCCTCCGACAACTTACCGGCACGAATCGAGTCGATAAGAGCGGGACCAAAGTAGTTGCTACCGGTCATCTGAACGTTCAAACCACCAAGAGCTGCGCCCATAGTGCTGTGAGTACCACCCCAGTCCGAAACCATCAGACCCTTGAAGCCCCACTCGCCACGAGCGATCTCGTTGTTGAGTACGAAGTTCTCAGTACCATAGTAACCATTTACCTTGTTGTAAGCGGGCATGATAGCCATTGCACCACCCTTTACAACTGCATCCTCGAAGGGCTTCAGGTAGATCTCGCGCATAGGACGCTCGTCAACGATAACGTCTACCGAACCACGGTTGGTCTCCTGGTTGTTCAAAGCGTAGTGCTTCAAGCAAGCAGCAGTACCAGCAGCCTGCATACCGAGAGTGTACTCAGTTGCAAGAGCAGCTGCAAGGATAGGATCCTCCGAAAGATACTCATAGGTACGACCACCTACGGGCAAACGCTGGATGTTGATAGCCGGGCCGAGCATGATATCCTTACCACGCTTACGAGCCTCAACACCAATACCGTTACCGTAGTCGTAAGCCAACTCGGGCGACCAGGTAGCAGCAAGTGCCGAACCGGTGGGGAAGTAGGTAGCGGAGTCGGTAGTCCAACCCTTAGGACGGAAACCGTCAGCAACCTCCTCGCGTACGCCGAAAGGACCATCGGCATACTTAATGTCCTGAATACCAAGACGAGGCACACCCTCCGACGACATAATCGTCTTGCTGTGCATCATCTCAACCTTCTCCTCGAGAGTCATCTGAGCAATAATCTCATTGATCTCCTTGTCATTAACCGTCAAGCGGTCCTGCAATGTTTTGGGCTGCGAGCAAGCAGCTGCAGCTGCACAAACCATCACAAAAAGAGCAATTTTTTTCATAATTGTTTGGTTAGTTGTTAAAATGATAATTGTGAGTTATTGATTGTGTTGTACACTTAATCTACAATTTTACCATCGAGGAGGCCTCGTTGCCACCCTCATCCAAGCGGAACACCATATACTCGGGATTAGCCTCAGTGAAGGGAGTCCAGCCCTCAGCACCCTTGCCATTGGGGTTGCCTGTTGCCGCAAAGTTGGTCCAAGCGGTAATCATACGCTCTGCCAAATCGTAGTCACCCTCGGTGAAGGGACGCCAGCTCAGACGCAACGATTTGAACATAAACCACAACTCCGACGAGTGGAAAGCACCAGCATCGTCGCCGGGGAGTTTGCGTGCAAACTGGTAGGCGTAAGCCACACCACCTGCCTTCTCGCGCTCGGTGCAGAAACGTGCCACTGCGGGACCTGCGCCAAGACCACCCATATCGTCAAGGGTACCACCTATCATATAAGGTACATCTGCGATGTGACCTGCAATTGTTGCCTGCGAGAAGTTCTCTTTCATAGCGTAGCCGTCAATCACGGGCGAAGTAGGCACGCGGAGCCAC
>JAFNVE010000011.1 GCA_017379955.1 Tidjanibacter sp.
CTTTTTGTAAAAAGCCTTTTTGATTTGTCGCTTTTTGTAAAAAGCTCCGCAAAAACTTTTAAACATTTAGTTTGCGAGTTTAGAAGTTACCTATTAGTAACTACGATATAAAATAGAGATAGGCAGATATTCAAGTGAACTTGACATCTGCCTATCTCTATTTTCCATCGTACCCTCTACGAGGGTATTCCCTAAACCCGAAAAACTTAAATTCTATACAAAGAGTAATTTAGGTATATTTTATCTCTCATTATTCTCAAATTTCCCATCACTCCCATAAACAACAAGCGAGAGATATATCGAATATCTCTCGCTTGTATTATTTTTAATTCTTCTTTACATATCCTTTCAAGATTGTCATCATCTCCTGCCAAGCCTCAAATCGGAACAGAGCATTAACGCCGCAATAGACAACCACGCCCGCCAAGACCTTAACAAGCAACACCCAGCCAGCAGCCCAACTTGCAGTGAGCATAGTAATCACGGCCAGCACACCAACCATCACGCCCGTAGCGAAGATATACGGTAGCAAATCCTTAGTCCTCGCCCACAGAGTCCAGCGAGGTGAGTAGCGATGAGCAGTAAGGGCATTGACAAGCATATCCGAAACGAAGATAATAACCTGGCCCCAAGCAATAGCCTTAACACTAATCGGTATGGTGATAATCAGCACGATAGTAGCAATTGCCTTCTTCACAACCTCAATGCGGAAAATCATATTGCCGTCGCTCTTAATCTTCACGATATTATACGAAATCACCGACAGCGGAGCGAGCAGACCCGCCAGCGAAAGAATCTGGATATACGGCACAGTGGGCATCCACACCTCAGGAAGCAGGAATCGGAACATATCGCCTGCCACGCAAATCAGCCCAAACATAACGGGCCACATAACAAATCCCCACAGCAAGAAAATCTTGCGTGCGCTATCGTGGAAGTGTTCATCATCGCCCTGCAAGCGCGAAAGCGAAGCGAACGAGACACCCATCACGGCATTAATCGAGGAACTCACAGGCAACTCCTTAATCTTATTTCCACGGTCGTAGAAGCCGAGTTGTGCTTTGCCGTGTCCGCGCTCGATAAAGAGTCCCGAGATCTGGTAGTAGATATTGCTAACCAGGTCCGAGAGCATAATGCGTGAGCCGTAGCGGAACATACCCTTGATACTCTCCAACGAGAATTTGAGTTCGGGTTTCCAATCACTCATAATCCACATCAGCAGTGCCTTAACAGCCAGCGCAAGCATCCTCTGAGCCACCAACGCCCATAAACCGAAGCCGTTCAGAGCCATAAGGATAGCGGCCACGCTCGACACCACCGAGGCTACCAAAGTATAAAGCGACAGACGGCGATACTCCAACTGACGCGAGAGAATAGTACTCTGAATTATCGAGAGTGAATTGATAGGGAACAACAGGAAGAGAACGGGCGCTATCTGCGCAAAGAGTTCGTCCTCGAAGAATCGCGACAGGAAAGGTGTTGCAGCCCAAAGAATAAGGTACAACACAATGGCTATCAACACATTGACATAGAACACCGACGAGTAGTCGCCATCTTTAATCTCCTTTTTGCGAATCAGTGCCTGCGAGAAGCCACTATCGACAACAGGGAGCAGGATAGCCAAGAATATCGAGAGGATAGCCCAACTACCATAGTCGGTAGGTGTGAGGTGGTTCATCAGCACCATACTCACAGCAAACTGCAACAGAGCCGTCACAACCTTCTCGACACTCTGCCAAGCCACGCCCTTAACAACACGTTGTCTTAGTTCCATAATCAGTCTATTGTTGGGTTATTTTCGCTTTACAAAATAATCAACTGCCAAGCGATACGAATCCGGACCAAAGCCCGCTATCGAGCCACGACACACGCCACCAATCAGCGAAGTGTGACGGAACTCCTCGCGCGAGAGTACATTGGAAATATGCACCTCTACAACATCGACTCCAACAGCCGCAATAGCATCGCGTAGCGCAACCGAAGTATGAGTATAGCCACCGGCATTGAGCACCACGCCATCAAAGAGGCCATCAGCCTTCTGAATAGCATCGATAAGTTCACCCTCTATATTGCTCTGAAAGTACTCCAATACCACATCTGGATACTCTCTCTGCAACTCCTCGAAGATACTCTCAGCACTCGCCACACCATACACACCCGGCTCACGCTTGCCAAGCAGATTGAGGTTTGGACCATTGATAATCAGCAGTTTCATATCTTAAAACTATTTCTGTTCGGAATAAATAGAGTCGTCGAGGCTATCTTCGTAAATCACATAAATCTCCTCATCAGGACTCTTCATATAGAACTTTTCGCGAGCATAACGCTCCAAAAATTCATCTTGTTTGAGATTCTCCAAGAAGGTGCTGTCAGCCTCAATCTGTGCACGATACATATCACGCTCGGCCGTCATCTCCTCCACCCTCTGACGAATAAGGCGCACCTCATCGACGGGAACTTCCGCCAGCACAAAGACCACCACAACAAAGAGTGCGGTGACCAACATCCAATGCCAATATCGTCTGAAAAATCTCACTATGGTATTCTCATAAATTTGTGCGACTGCAAGGAGATGTTCCACTTCGGGTTAGCCTTCACATACTCCACAATCGGCTCCATCACCTCGTCAAACTTGCTCCACTCGGGTTGAAGATAGAGCAGACATCTGCGCCCCACCCTGTCGGCACACTCCTCAGCCCAGGCAAAATCCTCTGGACTCTCAATCACTACCTTCAACTCATGCGCTGCACGACACACCTCGCTCAATGGAGCGTGGCGATGCTTAGGCGAGAGGCAAATCCAGTCGAAACGACCACTCAGCGGATGAGTGCCAGATGTTTCGAGGAATATTTCCAGCCCCCTCTTATGCAGCATATCGGTCAGTGGCTCAAGCGGATAGAGCAATGGCTCACCACCCGTAATCACAATCGAGCGGGCACTACACGCCGAGGCACGCTCCACAATCTCCTCAATGGGGCGCGGAGGAAAAGCGGCGGCATTCCAGGTAAACTTGGCATCACACCACTTGCAGCCCACATCACATCCGCCAAGGCGTATGAAGTAGGCAGGCTTGCCTGTGTGGTAGCCCTCACCCTGCACTGTGTAGAAGTCCTCTACGAGTGGCAGCAATTCTCCGCCCTTGAAAATCTCGTTATTCATCGGCAAGAATATAGATATCTCTCAGATTACGGCCAAGTTCATCATAGTCCAAGCCAAAGCCCAAGATAAAGTCGTTGGGAATCTCCATTGCAGGATACTTAATATTGTAGTGCTTGGTGTAGGATGCAGGCTTGAAGAGAAGCGTTGCCACCTCCACACTTGCAGGCTCGTGCTCAGCGAGAGTCTTCATCAGGTGATCAATACTACCGCCTGTATCAACAATATCCTCAACAATCACAACGTGGCGACCCTTGATATCGTTCTTCAAGCCAATGAGATTAGAGACAGAACCTGTCGAACTTGTACCAGAGTAGGAAGCAAGCTTAACAAACTGAATCTCGCTTTCGAGGCTCACACGCTGCATAAGTTCAGCAGCAAACATAAACGAGCCATTGAGCACACCTAGAAAGAGAGGGCACTCCTTATCTGCATAGTCAGCCTCTATGCGCTCCGCCACAGCATCGATAGCCGCAGCAATCTCCTCGTAGGGCTTAAAAATCTTAAAAGTCTTATCTTTGACTTTAACGATAGGTCTGGAATTGTAGGCCATAACTATATTATTTTGTATGTAGCAATACTCTTTTTACAAAAATGCTTATTTTTGCAAAAGTAATAAAACTTTGCGGAAAGTGAACAAAAAAGAGATAAGAGAGATGGAAAAAGAGAATCAGACACCACAGAAGGGTTGGAAGAGTTTTACTCGTCAGGAGAAGTGGATGGTGGTGAGTATTGTTGTATTGGTGATACTTGTTCTTGTCCGTTGGGACTATATCCGCGAGGAGGCAGGTGGCGCCTTCCGCAGCCGAATTGAGACGATCCAGGGCAAAGGTATGGACTCACTCGGCCTTCCCGCAATGCGAATGCCCGTCGCTCCTGAGAATAATGCGGAATAACGCTGAGTATGAGTAATAGGGAATTTAGGGAAAAACCTATTGGGCATATCCCACAAAAAAGAGAGCAATTCGATATTGCTCTCTTTTTTATCTAAAAAGTCGTAGAATTGAGGGAATTTGGGGCTTCGTGCAGCGAGGCCGCCCGCAGCATACTTAATCGTATGTGAGGACGGCCTCGCAAGGGAAGTGACAAATTCACCAATTATATGGCTTTTTTAAACGAGGCCCGAGAAGCCCATAAAGGCCATCGCCAAAATACCCGCAGTAACCAACGCAATAGGCACACCCTTGAACGATTTGGGCACACCATTAATCGCCAGACGCTCGCGGATACCTGCAAAGATAATCAACGCCAGCGCAAAGCCAATTGCGGTACCTACTGCGTATACAAACGACTCGAGGAGGTTGAACTCCTTCTGCACGAGCAGCAGAGCCACACCAAGCACTGCGCAGTTGGTAGTAATCAGGGGCAAGAAGATACCGAGCGCCTGATAGAGCGATGGGCTGAGTTTCTTCAATACAATCTCCACCATCTGAACGAGCGATGCAATAACCAAGATAAAGACGATGGTCTGCATAAACTCAATACCCAGAGGCACGAGGATATAGTACTGAACAAGGTAGGCAACAATCGAACTAATAGCCATCACAAAGGTAACGGCAGCACCCATACCTGCTGCGGTCTCGACCTTGCTCGACACACCCAGGAAGGGGCAGATACCCAGGAACTGGGACAATACGACATTATTAACGAATATCGCACCGATAATAATTAACAGATACTCCATAACGGCTATTTATTAAGTTTTGCTGTCAGTTTATTAAAAATCACCATCAGGTAGCCCAGAGCGATAAATGCACCGGGAGCCAAGACGAAGATCAGAATACCATTGTCGGCATTGAAGAGTTGCTGTCCGAAGATAGCACCTGTGCCGAGCAACTCACGCACTGCACCGAGCAGAGTCAGAGAGAGGGTAAAGCCCAAGCCGATACCCACGCCGTCGAGTGCCGAATCCAGCACGCCGTTCTTCGAAGCGAACGCCTCAGCACGGCCAAGGATGATACAGTTCACCACAATCAGAGGGATGAAGACACCCAGAGTCTCGTAGAGGCTGGGGACATAAGCCTTCATCAGAAGTTCAATAACGGTCACAAACGATGCAATCACCACGATAAATGCGGGGATGCGCACCTTTCCAGGAACGAGGTTCTTAATAAGCGAGATAACGATGTTCGACATAATAAGTACGAACATAGTCGCCACACCCATACCCAGACCATTAACAGCCGAAGTGGTAGTACCCAGCGTAGGGCACATACCGAGAATCAACACGAAGGTAGGATTCTCCTTGATAATACCTTTGGTAAGAATACTCAATTTACTCATAATTCTATCCTCCTACCTATTATTTGTTAACCATTATAAACGCCTCGTATGCGGCAGCAACTACCTCTGCATAAGCACGCGAGGAGATTGTAGCAGCGGTGAGTGCATCCACATCACCACCATCCTTCTTCACCTTCAAGTTCACCTCACCGGCCTTCTTGCCCTCGATGCTCTTGCGAACAACATTGTCAGGATTAGCCAAGTTAGCACCAAGACCAGGGGTCTCTGCCTGCTTCAACACCTCAATACCCGATACGGTACCCTCAGTATCGAAACCTACCATCAGGCGAATCTCGCCACTAAAACCGTTCATAGTGTATGCCTCGAAAGCGTAGCCTACAACTGCACCCGAAGCATCGGTAGCGGTGAACACCTTGAACTCCTTACCATCAACACTCACAACATCCTCTGCTGTCTGCTCAAAAGCGGGCAGCACGGCAGCAATACTCTGAGTAACTTTGAGTTGTTCTGCCTTAGTGATGGGGTCGAGAGTGACCTTATATACCAGACCGACAGCGGCCGAGCAAACGAGTGCGATGCACGAGAGCACCAACACCATATTCTTCAAACTGCTTTTCATACTCTCTCCCTCCTATTTTTTAGCGGTTGCACCAAAACGCTTAGGCAAGACATACTTGTCAATCAGAGGCACAAGCGCGTTCATAATCAGAATTGCGAAGGACATACCCTCGGGATATGCACCCCACAAACGTACCAGCATGGTAATCACACCCACACCCACACCAAAGATAATCGCACCCTTGGGAGTCATAGGCGAGGTGACATAGTCGGTTGCCATAAACCAAGCACCGAGCATTGCACCACCACCCATCAGGTGGAACAGAGGCGACATATAAGCCTCGGGAGCAATCAGCCAAGTGATGAGCGAGAAGACAGCCATCGAGCCGAGCACAGCCACAGGGATATGCCAGGTGATAACTCTGCGCCACAAGAGGTAAAGACCACCAATGAGGAGTGCGAGAGCCGAAATCTCACCAATCGAACCGCTCTCGATACCGATAAACATATCCTTAACACTTACGCTCTGCATAACCTCAGCCACGGGCACGCCATTTTTGAGTGCCTCCTTAGCCATAGTCAGAGGAGTAGCACCCGAGATAGCATCAGCAGCCTCGGGGAAGGTAGTCATAGCCACGGGGAAGGCAATCAGCATAAACACACGACCAACGAGTGCGGGGTTGAAGATATTCTTACCCAGACCGCCAAAGGTCATCTTAGCAACGCCGATAGCAACCAATGCACCAATAGCCACCATCCACAGAGGAATATTCACAGGAAGGTTAAATGCGAGCAGCACACCGGTAACAGCAGCCGAGAGGTTGTTGATGGTGAGTTTGCCACGCAACATATAACGCTGAATCAGCCACTCAAAGAGCAAGCAGCAGCATACCGAGAAGAGGGTCAGGGCGAGAACACGCACGCCATAGACCACAGTCGAAACCACCAACGCAGGTATCAGGGCAATCAGAACATACATCATCAGGTTCTGAGTCTTGTTTGGGCCGTGAACGTGCGGAGCGGGCGATATAATCAATTTATTCTCCATATTTCTTCACTTATTTTTACTAAGCCTTACGGCCTCTCATAATTTTCATTACCTCAGCCTTGCCCAGACGCAGGTAGTCAAGCAGGGGCAGATTCGAGGGACAGGTATAGGTACAGCAACCACACTCGATACAATCGAAGATGAAGTGCTGCTCTGCCATGTCGTACATCTTCTGCTTCGACACATTTGCCAGCAAATAGGGCTCCAAACCCATAGGACAAGCATCAACACACTTTGCGCAACGGATGCAGTCGCCCTCCTCGCCACGGAGAGTCTCCTCGGCACGGAGTACCAACACACCCGACGAGCCTTTCATAATGGGCGAGTCGGTGTTGGACATTGCGCGACCCATCATAGGACCACCACCAATCACCTTCGCACCACCCTCGGGCAGACCGCCGCAGTGAGCAATCAGGCTGCTTACGGGAGTACCGATACGCACCAAAAGGTTTGCAGGTTTCTCCACGCTCGAGCCCGTAACGGTTACGATACGCTCAACCAGGGGCTTATTCTTCTGCACTGCCTCATAAACTGCAAAGGCAGTACCCACGTTCTGCACTACGCAACCTGTCTCGATAGGCAGAGCACCGCTGGGCACCTGACGACCGGTAACGGCTGCAATAAGCTGTTTCTCACCACCCTGAGGATACTGCACCTTCAAAGGTACAATCTCAACATCGGTAGCCGAGCCAACCAACTTCTGCAAGTGAGCAATAGCATCAGGCTTGTTGTTCTCAACACCCACAAAGCTCTTCTTAACACCAAGCGCACGCGCCAAAATGCGTACACCGACCAGCAACTCCGCGCCCTTCTCCAACATCAGGCGGTAGTCGGCAGTCAGATAAGGCTCGCACTCTACACCATTAATAACAAGGTACTCGGCAGTCTTACCGGGAGGCACCGAGAGCTTAACCTGAGTGGGGAAGGTAGCACCACCCATACCAACAATACCTGCCGCAGCAATTTTTTCCACAATTGCCTTGGGCTCCAGGCTGCACTCACTAACAAGAGTGTCGCTCAAATCAACACCCTCAACCCACTCGTCACCCTCAACCTTGATGGTAACAGCAGGCACGCGCAAGCCATTTGCAGCCACAATAGTATCAACAGCAGTAACGGTACCCGACACCGAGGAGTGGATGTTACTCGAAACAAAGCCTCCTGCGGTGGCAATCACCTGACCTGCCAAAACCTTATCACCCTTTGCCACGCAAGCAACAGCAGGCGCACCAATATGCTGCGAGAGCGGAATCGACACACTCTCGGGCAGAGCAAAACGCTCAATGGCCGCCCCTGCGCTCCACTTCTTATTGTCGGCAGGGTGAATTCCTCCTATCGGAAATGTCTTCAACATATCTATATACTGTTTTTGTTTCTATTCTTACTCTGTTTTAGCCTCAGCGGGTTTCTCCACAGCGGGAGCAGCGGGCTTTGCAGCAGCGGGCTTTGCGGCAGCGGGCGCACCCTCCTCAGCAGGTTTGCGAGCAGGAAAGCCAACCTCAACAATAGCACCAGTGGGGCACTCTACAACGCACTTACGGCACAAGCGGCACTTGGTCGAATCTATAAAGGCGAGGTTGTTCTCAACGGTAATAGCACCGAAGGGGCAAACCTTTGCACACTTACCGCAACCGATACAAGCAGCCGAGCAACTCTTGCGAGCCACACCACCCTTGTCCTTATTCACGCACGATACATAAACCTTGCGGCTCTTGGGGAACTTCTTGCGCAACTCAATAACGCCCTTAGGACAAGCCTTTACGCAAGCACCACAAGCAGTACACTTCTCATCGTCAACCTCGGGAAGACCGGTCTCTGCGTTCATAGTGATAGCGCCAAACTCGCAGACACTTGTACAGTCACCCTTGCCAAGACAGCCAAAGGTACAGCCAGTCTCGCCACCGTAGAGCGATGCTACAACAGCGCAAGAGGGAGCACCGTCGAACTGATTGGTGCGAGGACGATTAGCGCACGAGCCGGCACAACGAACAACAGCCACCTGAGGCTCACGCTCAGGAGCAGCCTTGCCCAGATAGTCTGCAATACCCTTCATCACATCACCACCACCAACGGGGCAGTAAAGTGCCGAGATATCGTCGTTCTTAACCAATGCCTCAGCCATACCACGGCAGCCAGCGAAACCGCAACCGCCACAGTTAGCACCAGGCAACTTACTCTCCACCTCGTCAATACGAGGATCCTCCTCTACTTTGAATTTCTGGGCGACGAAGTAGAGCACCGCCGCCAACACAGCACCCAACACAACGAGTGTCAGAATGGTGTAACCTAAAACTCCCATAATTATATTATTGTTTGTTTGATTCTAAAAACAATCACCTTCTCCAACTTATGGCGCAAGAGCCACAAGCCGATATAGTAGAGCGCACAAGCACCGAGCGACGACAGACCAGAGATAACCTCGCCTGCACCACACTCCATAAGTACCAACAACACTCCCAGAATAATAAAGAAAGGCACCACATAGGCGTAAACCACCGCCTTGATGCCCATAACCTGCTCCATCTCGACAGTCACCTGCTGACCCACCTCATAGTGTTCAGCATCCTCTGTCCATACTGTCACAATCTTCTCCGCCTGCTCACTCATAGCACACGAAGAGCGCGCCTTGCAACTACCGCATGCGCTCTGAACAGTAACCTCCACATCTACACGGCCACCCTCAATGGCCTTAACAATGCCCTCGTGTTCTACTACTGCTCCCATTAGAAACCATATTTACTTGTCAGAGGCATAATTCTATCCTTGCCAAAGGTGCAGTGCGAGATACGCAGCACGGGGCAGAATTGGTAGCGTTTCTGAGCATTACGCAAAATATTGCCATAGATTTTGTGGACTACATCACTGTCGAAGCCGGCATTGATAATCTCCTCGCGGCTCTGACCCTCCTCCAACATACGGTAGATGATTGCATCAACAACATCGTAGGGAGGCATATAGTCGATATCCTTCTGATCGGGACGCAACTCTGCCGAGGGCTCTTTTTCAATTATCGACTCGGGGATAATCTCCTTCTCACGGTTAATGAGGTGAGCCAAAGCATAGACATCGCGCTTATATACATCACCCAGGATACTCAGCACACCCGCGCTATCGCCATAAAGAGTGCTAAAACCAAGAGCCAACTCGCTCTTGTTGGTGGTGTTGAGCAGCACATCGCCATACTTGTTCGACAGAGCCATCAGCAATACCGAGCGCAGACGCGACTGGATATTCTCCTCAGCCACACCAAACTCGTTATCCTCACCAAAGATAGGTGCCATTGCCTCGGTCATCAACTTATATGCATCGGTGATAGGGACAACATCATATTTCACGCCCAGATTCTCTGCCAGAGCAATCGAATCTTCCACCGAGTGGTCACTCGAAAACTGCGAAGGCATCAACAATACGCGCACATTTTCGGGGCCCAGCACATCGGCAGCAATAGCAGCCACCACAGCCGAGTCAATACCACCCGACAGACCCAGACAAGCCCTCTTGAAGCCGTTCTTAGCGAAGAAGTCGCCAAGGCCTAACTTGATGGCACACATAGTGTTGATAGTCTTGTCCTGATAGGGAATCTCAATAGGCTTGTTGTCAGCATCCAAATCGACAACAGCAAAATCCTCTTTGAAACTCTCGAGCAGAGCAATCGCCTCGCCCTTGTAGTTGAAGACAGCCGACGAGCCATCGTAGATAGTGTCGGTGTTACCACCCAGCTGGTTGGCATAGACAATATTGCGCTCAGTCACAAAACTCTTCTCGGCCATAAACGAATAGCGACGCTCGATGCGACGACGACGCCAACGGTCAGCGTCGAGGAAGATAACGGTATCGGTCGCACGCACAAAGTCGGTCGATGCGATATCGTGTCCGAGCACAACAGCCACCTTGTGGCCATTGATAAAGAAGTACTCGCAGCCGTCACCCGCAGTGAGGTAAGCGGCCTCGTCACGACGCTCCACATCGTGCTTGGTCACAAAACTAACCACGCGCCTGTTCTGGATGATGGCGGCAGCACTGAGTGTGTTGTGCGAATTCTGTATAGGAAGTCCGATGACTACTGTTATATTGTCGCAGAAGGCGGCAATCTCCACCAAGGCCTCCTCACACATCTCGAGGAACTGCACCTTGTTGAGAAGGTCGTATGCGGGAGCACCCGAGATTGCATACTCAGCAAAGACTGCTACATCAGCACCGGCCTTCTTGGCTCTCTCGATAGCATCGACGATCTTCATCTTGTTTGCATCGAAAGCACCAATAGTGTAATTTAATTGAGCGACAGCTACTTTCATATTGGATTGGATACTTTATCACAATTTGGGGGCAAAGATACAACTTTTCGGGCAAATTCTACCTCTTATTATAATAAATTTTAACCTACCCCACCCCAACAAACAAAACGGGTAGCAGAAATCAATTCCGCTACCCGCAATATTTTCCACTATTTATCTGCCTCACCTAAAACGACCAGCTGCAATTCAAAGCAAAACCAATCGGGTCAAAACTTGCATACTTACCCTTAATTC
>JAFNVE010000107.1 GCA_017379955.1 Tidjanibacter sp.
AAGTGGTCGGCAAGGCTCCCCCAACACCAAATTCACCAATCAGATGGCTTTTTTACCACGCGAAAAGCGGATAATTCGCCATCATATCATTAACCTCCGCGCGTACCGAAGCAATCACCTCGGGATTTTCGGGGTCGGAGAGCACACGGTCGATAAGGTCGACGATATAGGCCATCTTGTCCTCCTTTACACCACGGGTGGTAATTGCGGGAGTACCCACACGAATACCCGAGGTCTGGAAGGGCGAGCGGCTATCAAAGGGAACCATATTCTTGTTGGTAGTGATATCAGCCTCAACCAATACGCGCTCAGCCACCTTACCGGTCAGTTCGGGGAACTTGGTGCGCAGGTCGATGAGCATCAGGTGGTTGTCGGTACCACCCGATACAACCTTGTAGCCCTTAGCGGCAAATGCCTCAGCCATGGCGTCAGCATTTTTGCGCACCTGCTGCTGGTACTCCTTATAGGCGGGCGAGAGAGCCTCACCAAAGGCAACAGCCTTAGCAGCGATAACGTGCTCCAGAGGACCACCCTGAATACCGGGGAATACCGCCGAGTTGAGCACTGCCGACATCTTCTTCACCTCACCCTTAGGAGTGGTCAAGCCCCAGGGATTGGGGAAGTCCTCGCCCATCAGGATAATACCGCCACGAGGACCACGGAGGGTCTTGTGAGTGGTCGAGGTCACGATGTGAGCATACTTAACGGGGTTGTCGAGCAGACCTGCAGCGATAAGACCTGCGGTGTGAGCCATATCGATAAGCAGAATAGCACCCACCTTGTCTGCAATCTCACGCATACGCTTGTAGTCCCACTCGCGCGAGTAAGCCGAAGCACCACCCACAATCAGTTTGGGCTTGTGCTCCAATGCCAGACGCTCCATCTCATCGTAGTCGATAAGACCGGTCTCCTCATTGAGCTTGTAGCCTACTGCCTTGTAGAACATACCCGACATATTTACGGGCGAGCCGTGCGAGAGGTGGCCACCGTGCGAGAGGTCAAGACCCATAAAGGTATCGCCGGGATTTAGGCACGCGAAGAAGACTGCCATATTAGCCTGTGCGCCCGAGTGAGGCTGTACGTTAGCCCAAGCAGCACCGTAGAGTTCGCAGATACGGTCGATAGCGAGCTGCTCAACCTTATCCACCACGCCGCAACCGCCATAGTAGCGAGCGTTAGGATAGCCCTCTGCATATTTGTTGGTCAATACGGAGCCCATAGCCTCCATTACCTGATCGCTCACGAAGTTCTCCGAAGCAATCAGCTCAATGCCACCCATCTGACGAGCACGCTCGGCAGCGATGAGTTCAAACAAAGTGTTGTCTTTCTGCATCTTTTAATCTATTTTATGTTGTAATTATTTGCGAACTAATTTCGGCAAGTAAAACCGAGCCTCAAAGGTAACTCTTTTTTGCGAACTTTCCTACCCAAAAACGCTACTCAGGCATTGTTTCAGTGGGACGGTCGATAGTTTTGAAGTAGAATCGCGAGCCGAAACGACGAATCAATCGCATCATTGCCCACGGCAGATAGATACCCACGGTGACTATCGAGAGGAGGATTTGCCCCCAGCAGTATGCCCAATCCTTCCAAGGGGTGAGCGAGAGGCCACCTCGTGCCTCAATCTTCTCTCTGCCCACCACAACTTCGCGTGCCACAGCACGATAGATGCGCAGAAAGGCCATCGGCGCATAGATTCCGAGAGTGATTATCGCCAAAAGTCCCTCGCCTATAATAGTCCAGAAGAGTGCACCGGGCTTGCAACCGAGCAGGATACGCTGATTGCCATACTCAATATCTACATACCATTTGTAGATGTAGATTTGGTAGAAGGTGCCTGCCACTACAAACAACAACCACCCAACAATAATCATCAGCAGTCCGTAGCCACTCTCTTCAGCCATCACACCCATACTACCGGCAGCAACAAGTGCCGAAAGGAGCGCGAAAGGTACGATAAAGAGAAGTACGGTGATAGCAAAGAAGCGACCACCCTTGCCTCGGAAAGCGATACGGTTGTAGCCGTGCGACGCCCCGTCAGCAAAGAATCGCATCATAGCCGCCACCCACCACGGAGCATAGATGCCAAAGGTGATAGTGGTGAGCAACAGGCCTTTAACCGACAACCACAACCACGAACGGAGATTGTAATCTACCTCGATATTTTGTTCTTTGTAAATCGTCGTGGAGATAACATTTGAGATAACGGGCAGATAGAGTGCCATAACGCCAAATACCAAGACCAGACTCACCAGAGTAGTCACCAGCCAGGTAAGCAGAAAGCCACCATCAAAAATGGCCATAGGATTATCAGTCGCACCACCAAAGGCAATATCGATAGCCACACCAGCAATAACCAGCACCAGCATACCGAAGAAGTATGGAACGAACTGTTTTGCCTTAATTGTGAAATTGAAATAGTTCTTCATATCTACACTCAATTATTATTAATAATTCTAGCTACGAATATAGTGTTTTTTTGAGAGAATTTTGTAAATTTGCAACCGATTTTTCAATGGTGACTAAATTATTACAAAAATATGAGCAATATCAATCCTAACGCAAACCTCTCCGAGCAGGAGATTCTCCGCCGTGAGTCGCTCGGCAAGTTGCGCGAGTTGGGTATCGAACCCTACCCCGCAGCACTCTACCCTGTAAACGCACAGGCAGCCGAGATTAAGGAGAAATACTCCGCTGAGGAGGGTAACTATGCCGAGGTCTGCATCGCAGGCCGTATGATGAGCCGCCGTATTATGGGTAGCGCATCTTTCTTCGAGTTGCAGGACAACTCGGGCCGTATTCAGGTCTATCTCCGTCGTGACGAGATTTGCCCCGAGGGCGACACCACACTCTACAACACCGTATTCAAGAAGCTGATGGATATCGGCGATATCGTGGGTGTTAAGGGTTTTGCCTTCATCACTCAGACCGGCGAGATTTCGGTACATTGCAAGGAGTTGACCATGCTCAGCAAGTCGCTCCGTCCTCTGCCTATCGTTAAGGAGAAGGATGGCCAGACTTTCGACGCATTTACCGACCCCGAGTTGCGTTATCGTCAGCGTTATGTAGACCTCGTGGTTAATCCCCACGTTAAGGAGGTATTCGCAAAGCGTGCAAAGATTGTGCAGACTATGCGCCAATTCTTTGATTCGCACGGCTACTTGGAGGTTGATACCCCCATTTTGCAGCCTATCCCCGGTGGTGCAGCGGCTCGCCCCTTCATCACCCACCACAACACCCTCGATACAGACCTTTATCTCCGTATCGCAAACGAGTTGTATCTGAAACGACTCATCGTGGGTGGCTTTGATGGCGTGTATGAGTTCTCGCGTAACTTCCGTAACGAGGGTATGGACCGCACACACAACCCCGAGTTTACCTGTATGGAGATCTATGTAGCCTACAAGGACTACCTCTGGATGATGGAGTTCACCGAGCAGATGCTGGAGCGCGTGGCTATGGCTACCAACGGCACTACCGAACTCACCATCGGCGACCGTCAGGTAAGTTTCAAGGCCCCCTTCCGCCGTCTATCGATGACCGACGCTATCCGCGAGAAGACCGGCTACGATATCACCGGCCGCTCGGAGGAGGAACTTCGCGAGGCCTGCAAGGAGCTCAAGGTTGAGATTGACGACACTATGGGTAAAGGCAAGCTGATTGACGCTATCTTCGGCACCTACTGCGAGGAGGAGCTTATCCAGCCTACATTCATCACCGACTATCCTATCGAGATGTCGCCTCTGTGCAAGCGTCACCGTAGCAACCCCGACCTGACTGAGCGTTTCGAGTTGTTCGTAAACGGTAAGGAGTTGTGTAACGCATACTCTGAGTTGAACGACCCCATTGACCAGTACGAGCGATTCCAGGAGCAGTTGCGTCTGAGCGAGAAGGGCGATGACGAGGCAATGTTTATCGATATGGACTTTGTGCGCGCTCTCGAATATGGTATGCCCACCTGCTCGGGTATGGGTATCGGCATCGACCGCCTCACTATGTTTATGACCGGCCAGCAGACCATCCAGGATGTGCTCTTCTTCCCCCAGATGCGCCCCGAGAAGGGTCAGCAGAACGACTCTGTGGAGAAGTACGCAGAGAAGGGTATCCCCGAGGAGTGGGTTCCCGTGTTGCAGAAGATGGGCTTTGTTAAGGTCGAGATGCTCAAAAAGCTCTCGGGTGGCAAACTCTTCAACGACCTCTGCGGCTTCAACAAGAAGAACAAACTTGGTCTTGCAAATCCCACTATCGACCAGGTAAAGGGTTGGTGTGAGTAAAAACAGGCGATAGTTATTAACAGTTTTATTAACTTTTTATTAACAATCGCAGTTATTTTTAAGAAAGTTTACAAAACAATATATAATTATTAAAATATTTTAGAAATGAGAAAGAAAATTGTAGCGGGTAACTGGAAGATGAATACCACTCCCGCAGAGGGCGTTGAGTTGGCAAAGGGTGTTGCCGAGGGTAAGAAAGAGGTTTGCGAGTGCGTTAACTTCATCGTATGTCCTCCCTTCACTCACCTGTCGGAGGTAGTTAAGGTAACCCGTGGCACCGGCATCGCAGTTGGTGCACAGGATTGCGCAACTGAGGCTAAGGGTGCTTATACCGGTGAGGTAGCAGCATCGATGATTGCTTCGTTGGGCGTAGAGTATGTTATCCTTGGCCACTCGGAGCGTCGTCAGTACTACGGCGAGACCAGCGAGACCCTCAACAAGAAGATGGCTCAGGCATACGCTAACAACCTCACTCCTATCTACTGCGTAGGTGAGAGCCTCGAGGAGCGTAAGGCTGGCAAGCACTTCGACGTTTGCAAGGCTCAGATTGAGGAGGTTGTCTACAACCTTACCGAGGAGCAGTTTGCAAACCTCGTTATCGCATACGAGC
>JAFNVE010000108.1 GCA_017379955.1 Tidjanibacter sp.
CCCGAGGCAAAGCCTCGGGACACATCCCCCGCCGAGGCGGGGGCTTGGGGGTGGGTCAGGCCTGGAATTGCCTGCGAAGCAGGCAGGTGTCGCGACGCTGAACAGAGGTATTCGGTCATTTATCTTACTAACGGCTCTGAGCAAAATGAAAAAACTGAGAGTGGTTCGATACCACTCTCAGTTTTTATTTAGACCCTCTCAGGTCGAGAAGTCATATGGCTTAGGAAATTTTGGGCTTCGTGAAGGGAGGCAAAGCGGAGTTTACTTATAGTAAATGAGCATTTGACTCACAAGGGAAGTGCAAAATTTACAAGCCAGATGGCTTCGTGAGCATTTTACTGTTTCAAAAGGTCAAGCTTCTGCAAAGGAGCAACATCACCGATAACCTCCTCGATAACCTTCTCCTTAGCTACGTTCAGCGAGAGGTTAGCCTTAGCGTCGCGCGACGAAGCAGCCACTGCGATAGCGTAGTCACCACCGTCAACAACCCAAGCGTTGCGAGCCTCATCAAACCAAGCGATATCCTTGTTGGTGAACGACATAGTCAGAACCTCGCTCTCACCGGGAGCCAACGACTTGGTCTTAGCAAAAGCAACCAGCTCCTGTGCGGGCTGACCAGCAGCGTTTGCGGGAGCAGCAGCGTAAACCTGAACAACCTCCTTACCAGCAACCTTACCGGTGTTGGTAACCTTTACAGCAACCTCGTAGCCACCCTTAACAGCCTTAACCGATGCCTCATCGTAAGCGAAGGTGGTGTACGACAAACCGTAACCGAAGGGGTAGGATACGTCAACACCGAAGGTGTCGAAGTAACGGTAACCTACATAGATATCCTCCTCGTAGTTGGTGTAGTCAACGTTCTCAACAGCTACCTTAGGAGCGTTGGGATCAGTAGCAGCGGGACGAGTGTAGTTGCCGGGGAAGTTCTCCGACGACTTGATACTCTCGTAGGTGTTAGCGAAGGTCATAGCAAGCTTACCCGAGGGGTTAACCTTACCTGCCAATACGTCAGCAACGGTGTTACCACCCTCCTGACCGCACTGCCATGCGAGCAGGATAGCGTCGGGAGTATTCTTCCACGAAGCGGTCTCGATAGCACCACCGATGTTCATAATAACAACCACCTTCTTACCAGCAGCGTGGAACTGCTCGGTAACCTTAGCGATCATATTCTGCTCTACGTCGGTGAGCAACCAGTCGCCCTGAGCGTTCTTACGGTCCGAACCCTCACCTGCCTGACGGCCGATGGTGAGCAGAGCCACGTCAGCGTTCTGAGCAGCCTTCTCGATAACCTTATCCTTAACCTCTACCTCTGCGATGGTGGGAGCACCCCACATACCACGACGCTGAGTAGCCAGGCGAGCCTTCTCCTCTGCGATGTAGTTGGTATAGAAGTCGCTAACCTCCTGCTCCATCTTGTAACCAGCATTGGTCAGACCCTCTTTCAGGTCAACAACGTATGCCTTGTTCACATTACCCGAACCGGTACCACCAGCGATAAAGTCGTAGGAGGTAACGCCGAATACAGCGATATTCTTAACATCAGCACCAAAAGGCAGAGCGTTAGCCTCATTTTTCAGCAGTACCATACCCTCGGCAGCCGAGTTACGAGTAACCTCAGCGTGAGCCTTCAGGTCGGGCTTGTTGCTATACTGATAACCCTTGAAACGGGGCGAGCGAACGATCATATTGAGCACGTTCTCAACGCAAGCATCGAGATCCTCCATTGCGAGGCTACCATCC
This sequence comes from Tidjanibacter sp., assembly GCA_017379955.1. Taxonomy (GTDB): domain Bacteria; phylum Bacteroidota; class Bacteroidia; order Bacteroidales; family Rikenellaceae; genus Tidjanibacter. Next base: position 1,744 of record JAFNVE010000108.1, read on the forward strand.
TCGATAGCAGCAGCAATAGCATCAGCCTGACGCTGGTTACCGGGCATAAGAAGGTCGTTACCTGCGTGCATCTGAGCGACAGCGTCGATACCGCCACCCCAGTCGGTCATGAACATACCCTCGTAACCCCACTCCTCGCGAACGATGCCTTTGAGCAACTCACGATCCTCAGAGGTCATGGTACCGTTCATAAGGTTGTAAGAGGTCATAATTGTCCAAGGATCAGACTCCTTGATAGCAATCTCGAAACCACGGAGATAGATCTCGCGCAAAGCACGGGTCGACAGACGAGCGTCGTTACGGCTACGGTTGGTCTCCTGGTTGTTTACAGCAAAGTGCTTAATCGAAGTACCTACACCATTGCTCTGTACGCCATTGATCATAGCGGCAGCAATCTTACCGGTGAGCAGAGGATCCTCCGAATAGTACTCGAAGTTACGGCCGCACAAGGGGTTACGCATGATGTTTACACCGGGAGCAAGCAGAACGTCTGCACCATACTCCAACACCTCGTTACCCATAGCCTTACCTACCTGCTCAACAAGCTCGGTGTTCCACGAGCAAGCCATCACGGTACCCACGGGGAAACCGGTGCAGTAGAAAGTATCCTCAGTACCCTCACGAGTGGGGCTGATACGCAGACCAGCAGGGCCGTCAGCCAATACGGTTGCGGGGATACCCAAGCGGGGAATAGGAGCAGTAGTACCAGCGGCACCGGGAACGATGCTACGAGTCTCGCCAATAACGGTCTCGCCACCCTCACCCGAGAAACCACGCATACCTGTACCGATAACCAAACGGATCTTCTCCTCAGTGGTCATCGCCTTCACTACCTTCTTAACGTTCTTCTCGTTAAGCTGGAGTTCGCCTTTGGAGCAACCCGCCATAACCAGGGCTGCTGCAATAGCCAAAAAGTAAAGTTTCTTCATAATTGAGAAATTTTTAGGTTAATAATGTTAGTTGTAGTGTTTGTTAATCTTGTTAAAAACTTTGCGCTACTTTTTGATTGAGTCGGAAAATGTCAAGCCACACCAACTCAAACCAACAACAAATATACATCTTTAAAATAGAAAAAAGAATTTTTGAACAAGAAAATAGTTGTGTAAAAGAGAAAGCAGCAAAAATAGAGAATCATAAGAGGTCAAAGCCCCCTGTCTGTTTTACTTCCTCTTGGTCAGCCACGCCAATTTGTCGTAGAGTCTGTTGAAGGGGTGGCGGAGGCATTCGGGCAGAGTGCGTGTGATGCGCAACCTCCACAGCGACAGGCGGTGCAGGCGGGTGTAGGAGTAGTTCTTGACGGCAGTGCGGGCAAACTCACTATCCCCTTTCAGGCAGAGTGTTATCGCCTTGCCAATCACACAACGGGCGATAAACTCCTCGCGCGGAGTGACTCCTTCGCCACGCAGGTCGTCAAACGAAAACTCTGTCTGCTCGGCAACATATATCTTCGAGGAGCGATTCTCAGCCCCCACTCGATAGGTCGCAAGTGGCTCATCCACAAAGCATACCGAGTGGCGGTCGGCAATCTTTATCCATAGGTAACTATCTTCGCACAGTTTCATCCCCGCAGGAAATCCGCCCACACTCTCGAATGCCTCGCGCGACACGACCGATGCCGAAGGAAGAGCCACAAAACCACTCTTCACCTCCTCAAAAAAATCGGTCACGCCACTCTTTGCAGCCTTGCGCACGCCACTCCTGCCATCTGCTCCCACCACACGATAGGCAGCAGCATATAGCCCGCACTCGGGATTCTTCTCCACAGCGGCCACCATACTCTCAATAAAATTGGGCGACCAGAGGTCGTCGCCATCCAGAAATGCCAGGTGGCTACCGCAAGCCTCGGCAGCACCGCGATTGCGGGCACGCGACACACCGCCATTGGCCTGTCGCACAACCCTCACGCCCCTCTCGGCAAAGGCCTCGGCACGCTCGGCACTCCCATCCGTAGAGCCGTCATCGACCACGATAACTTCCAATGGCTGAACGGTTTGCGCCAACACCGATTCGAGGGTTGCCGCCACTGACTCCGCCTTATTGTAGAGCGGGATAATTACACTTATGGTTATATTTTTGTCCATCTATTTCTCAAAACTTTTGGCGAGGAACTCTGTTGAGCGGTTACGCAGAGCCGTCATCGTCTTCTCCACTCCCTGCCAATCTATCGGCTTACTGAACAGAGCCGTTGTATCGGCGCACTGCTCATCAATCAGTCGCTCCCCCACCCCAAATGCCGACATCAGCGAGGTGAAACGAGCCATACCGCGTGCGGCATTGCCCACCGCCACAAACTCCTTGCCCAGCACCAGCGACATCACAACACCGTGGAACGAGTCGGTGACCACACGCCTTGCGCCCGCAAAGCCCGCAACCCACTCCTCAACCGATGGGATAACCTCGTGAGGCTTGGGAGAGGTGATTATTTTTACCTTTTGACCCTCTGCAACTTGCTGAACAATAGCATTTTTCAATTCGGTTGGGTCGAGCAGATAGGCAAAGGTGTACTCCTCCGAGAGTTCGCACCCCGCAACCTGTAACAGCCTCTGACGGCCAATAACCATCACAGGGTCGGCAACCCACTCACTCGCCACGCCAAACCTCTCGCCGAGCACTTTGCACACACCCTGCTCGCGCACAGACACCGCCTTGCAACGGCTCAGCAGCGCACCAATCTTCTCGCTCTCGGCAGGGGTAAAACGCCACTTATCGCCACCCATCGAGGCGGCATAGACGATACGCGGGCGGCTGTCGCTCTCAGTGAGGAAGTCGCCAAAGAAGTTCTCCGCACCAAAGGGGCGGGTATAGTCGGGATTCCACACCTGGTCGCTTCCAATCACAAAGGCCTCATAGCCTGCACGTTGCAACGCTTTGGGCGACAGAGGGGTGGCAGGTGCAACCTGCTCTGCGATAAAGCGGCGCAATTCGGCTGTGGTGCGCAACGCCTCACTGTGCGAGGGTACATAATATCTCTTGGTCGGGTGGAGGTGGTGGCGAATCAGGAAGTTGCCCACCCCATAGCGCAACGCGACAGCAGGGCGCAGACGAAGGCTCACCACCGTAGCCTCGTGCCCCATATCGGCAAGAAGGCTGCGCAGTGCCCAAGCCTGCAAGATACCGCCATAGTTGGTGGCGGGCGCAAGTGTCAGAATCGCTACTCTCATCGACCTATTTTTTACCAAATTTACGCTTTACGAAGCCGATAACCAACTCAGTAAAGGACTTTTGTACATTTTTTTCTATTAACGCACTGCAACCTTTTCCATCATCACCAATGGAAAGAAATGCGGTGAAAAATTTTTCTCTGTTTGGGTGTGCAGGGTTGGAACGCTCGATGCTTGGGTTGTGGGCAACTACCTCACCATACTCCACAGGGAACAACTCAGCCCCTGCTCCATCCAACGCCTTTGCACCGCGCTCCGAGCCTACAAAGACCACCCCCACGCCATCTTCGGGGTGCTGCTTCTCATAGCCCCAAAGGTCGCCCAGCGTCAGGTCAGCACCACTGCTGAAACCCTTGCTCGGGCACTCGGCACACGAGGGTCTGCAATATAAATCCTCAACAAATCCTCGGTAGAACGGCTCCTTATCCTTCGGGGTGTAACTCTCGGTTGCCACTCCGTCTGTGCGGCGATACTCCACCGCCAAACCATACTTAGCCCATCCACCTCGTTTGTCGCGGAAGTTAATTTTCAGTGGCTTGCCGCCACCGGTTATCTCGTTAAGTCGTGCCCTCCACACAGCAGGCGAAGGGACTCCGTGGCAGACAATATCTACCGCCAGCACCCTTTCTCTATACTCCTGAGGCACAAGGCATAGGAAGCCTGAAACCTGGCAAGGTGTGCCCGAGAAAAGAACTTCGCGCCCATCGGCCAATGCTTGCAATGCCTCCGAATAGGCACTCCCGATATGGCTCTGCGAATACTTACTGCCTCGCAGTGCGTCAAGCTCATCTATGCTCTCCGCGCCACGATGCACAACAGCACCCTGCTCGTCAAAGGCTGCACCAAACACTACACCCCCACGCTCTACAATCCCCACCGCCAGAAGGTAAAAAAATCCACCTGAGGAGCTGAGTCGGCGCACAGCACGATTGGGATTTACCACCCCAAAGGTGGCACGCGGAGCGATTGGGTGACGCGGGCTCTCAACAGGGCAGACATCGTTGCACGCCCCGCAGCATATGCATCGGCTCTCATCGACAAGTGGGTAGAGGAAGCCCTCGTCGTCTGCCTCGAAGGTGATACACCCAACGGGGCAGGCGGTGGCGCAAGCCTCACATCCCGAGCAGTCGCTCTTCTTGTCGATAATTATCATTTTTACGGTTGGCTTAATTGCTAATGAAGGGTGTGCGTTTTATTCGCTATCTACCAGCAGGTTACACCCTCGAATCGGGCTGCCGCCAACCCTGCCGCACAACTCAAAACCGCCATCGGCAGTGAGTCTGCCCATATCGGCAGTCTCGATAAAGGCACACGAGTAGCGGTTGGCAAGGTCGATGATATTCACCCCTCCCGTTCTGCCCGTAGGCAGAGTGGCAAAGGGGTTGTTCAAATCACGGATACTCACCCTCATCCAGGGAGGTGCGAAGAATACTCCATCGCCCGACGAGTAGGCCTGCGAGGTGAGTTCCGCCATACCATACTCCGAGGCTATCTGCTCCACGCCAAAGGCCTCGCAGAGAGTGGTGTGCATATCGGCCTTGGCCATCTCCTTGCGTCGTCCCTTCATACCGCCCGTTTCGATGACTATGGTATTGGTCAGTTTGGGTTTGCGCTCCGCCAAGTCGAGCAGTGCGTAACTGACACCAAAGAGTACCTTCGGCCCATCGTAACTTGCCATATCGGCAAGCAACTTGTCGTGGTCGTGGAGATAGAATCCACCACCATAGAGGCGGATTAGTTCGTCCACCATATAGACTAACGACGACCCCTCGCGCTCCAAATAGCAGGGCAACAGAGCATATATGCGATGCGGAGTGGGCAGAAATCTCCTCCACGCCTCGGTAAAGGTCTGGCGATACTCATCGAGCGA
>JAFNVE010000109.1 GCA_017379955.1 Tidjanibacter sp.
CCTCTCGGGAGTGACCTACGACATCCCCGCCAAGAGCGTAGCCATTACCGACTTCCCAACAACGCAGGGCACAGACCTGCTGATAGCAAAGCGCACAGGAATAAACTACGACCCCGTAAATCCCACCGTGGCGCTCCAATTCAGCCATATGATGTCGCAGATATCTATCCAGGGTGCTAACGCTGATGACGGTCTGGAAATCGAGATTACCAACATACGTTTTGTAGGTAAGGCGCAGGCCTCCTATGACGGCACAGAGTGGACACAACATGGTGCAGCAGCCACCTTGGCGCAGTCGTCAACAAGCACCGAGTTATTGCAGGGAACATACAAAACACTGCTGGAAAACATCCTCGTAGTGCCCAATGCGATAGATAGCGATATGAGAATCATCATCACCTACACAGTAAATGGTGCTATGAAACCCAATCGTACCATACCGCTAAGTGCTGCATCGCTCACAAGCCTTGAACCCGGAAAGAAATATATCTACAAATTCACCCTCGACCCCGCGGGCAACATCATCTTCGAGAGGCCCACAGTTGACACCTGGGGAAGCATATATGGTGGTACTTTTGTGGTTGATCCCGACCCCGGAAGCAACGACTAAACAAGTTAAGGATGATGAAAGCATACAAGTTATATATATCGGTATTGATGGCTCTTCTGCTTGTGGGGTGTTCCGACACCTTCGATTGGGAGAGTCAGAGTGGCTACATACGTTTTGCTCCGACAGGTCTGACCGTGGAGGAGGTTGGCTCGCGCGCACCTATCGAGGAGATTGACGGCTCGTTTGGTGTGCTGGGCTACTGTCTGCCCTACTATGGTAACACCACCGATCTCGACTACAACTCAGGTACTGCCTATTGGAGCGACAAATATACTCGTTCGAGACCCCACATTTTCTACAAGAAAGAGATTAACGCTGATGGTACTTATAGCTCCGCTGTTAAGTGGCTCAACTCGCGCTACCGTTACTCCTTCTTTGCATACTACCCGTTCAACAGCAACATAACTGTCAACACAGGGCAGAACACTATCGGCTCGCCTACAATGACAATTACTATGCCCAACACAACCACCCCCGCTGATATTCCTGATGCAATGGTAGCAACAGCTATTGATGTGACAGAGCTGACCGGCAACGTGCAACTCAACTTCCAGCACCTGCTCTCTGGGGTGCAGATTCGTATCAGAAACTACGACTCTGAGAGTTTGATAATTAATTCGGCAAAGTTGTCCGGAACATTCATTAAGAGTGCAAACATCAGCTTCGACACCGAGGGTAATTTCCTTTTGCAGCACAGTGGCACACAGAATATAACCTACAATCTTGCGGAAAACGTAGATGCATCGGTAGTTAACAAAGGCGAGGCGATTGTTAAATACATCGGCGACCCCGTTATGCTTCTGGCAAATAGTAATGATAGGTTTGGAACAAATCTTAAACTGAGTATCAATTACACCCACAAGGGAGCAAATACAATATCCAAAACAGTAGAGTACCCCTTCAACTATCCGACAGGTTTCTCGCCTATTCTTGGCAATATCTACACGTTTGAGTTGCAGTTTATCAACAACTCGCTCTTGCTCAGTATGGTAGTACAGAACGAGGAGCCCTGGCAGGAGGATGAGGGTGACAAAGATATAACCTTTGAGTAAACTTTCTAATTGATTTTGAAATGAAAAGATACAACACTATAATACTCACAATACTTATTGTAGCTGTGGCTCTGCTGACAGGGTGCACCATATTTGACGACGACTTCGGCAATACGACCCCCGACAAAAATAGCGCAGTGGCTCTAAACTTTGTACCTCAGAATCTGGAAGCCCAGCTTGTAGGCACACGCGCGGTAGATGCAAAGGTAACTGAGGAGACTGCACTCAACGATGTGCATATCTTCCTCTTCAACCAAGCAAACGGCGAGCAGTTCTACTACCACCACTTGTCCTCCTCGGCCAACGAAGATACAAAATCTGAGATTATTAACCCCTGGGACGACGATTATGTTGACATTCACGATGCAATAGTCTTTGTTGTGGCCAACTTCGAAGAGGGTGCTATCAACAAGGACAAAGCCGAAGACCACGACTACACACTCGCAGAGTTGCAGGGCAGTTACGCCCCATCCAACCACGACATCACACACCTGCCCGTAATGGGTATGCCAATGGTGGGTTCTGTTGAGCTCGACTTCGACCAGTTGCGCGATACCGGCAGTGTTGCGGCACGTCAGGTTGATATTAAGATGTATGCACTACTGTCGCGTCTTGATTTTATCATCTCGCTCAACTCCGACGAGACCGACATAACAGGTACTTATCCCCAGATGACTCTGAAAGAGTTTGGACTCTACAATGTTCCCAAATATATCAATGTAGCGGAGAGCAACAGCAACTCAAACTTTAACGAGTCGGACTATTTCGACCAGGAGGTGACCTACGGCCCTACAATCTCGAACAAGAGCGGCCAGATTCACATCTCGCTCTATATGTTTGAGAATAAGCAGGGTATCCACACCGGCTACTCATATCCCGACGGTATTGATGATGAGAAGCATCAGAATGACAAACAGCGATACAAACCGCTGGTTGCTGAGGAGAATAACCTTACCGAGAAGGCAACCTATTTCACCTTCTCTGCAAACTATATCGATTTTCACGGCACATCTATCGACGTGTCGTACAAACTCTATGTGGGTGCTAATAATACCAACGATTTCAACATCAGGCGCAACCACCAATACAAGAGTAATATCAGCATTGTCGGCATCAAGACAAGCGACTATGGCGACATTGACGGTATGGAGGGAAGCAACACCTTCGATGCACGAGTAACAATCTCAGAGTCGCAGCCCTTCTTCCTCTCGATGATTCAGGAGCGCGCTCTCGATGCTCACTTTGGAGTTGTGCCTATTGATATCTATCTGGCCAGTGGTAGCGACAAAGTAAGGCTCGAGGTTGTCAACGACGGCGTTAGCCGAGGTATGATGAAGTTACACTACATTGGAAGAAGAGCAACCCAAGAGGGCGATGGCAAACAGCAGTATTTCTATACTGATATGATAAGCAACGCCGCTTCATACGGGCTCTCAGACGACATCTCGAACATAGGCAACACTCATAGAGTTTATATCTATGTCGATGAGAACATCAGCCTCAAATCGCGCACAGGTTATATCAATGTTTACTATAATGGAGCCTCTACCCCATCGACCACTCTTGCCATTGAGCAGACTGGACTAATCCCTGTTAGAGTAATAAACAGAGAAAATGGCAATTTACAGCAGGTAGTATTCTGTGAGTCGTTTGAGGAGTATCTCGACTTCTACGACCCTCTGCAACCATACAATAGTCCAAGCCTTTATGAGGGGCTTGCTTGGGGCGCAAAAGGCAAAGATGCGGGTAAAAAAGGTAATTATACTGAAGGTAAAGAGTACACAGCAACAATCGTTTCTCAATCAGGGGTGGCAATGTCGAGTTTAACGCTCAATGGCAAGCCCGCTACAGCCGCAGCATATTGTGCTCATAAAAACAAACGCAAGAGCAATAATGATGTAATCGATTACAGATGGTGTCTGCCAGGTATTCGTCAATTGGAGGGAACTCTGACTGCCAACTACAACCGCTTTGCACCTATTCGCGATGGTGCTTACTATTGGTCGTCTGCAGAAGGAGAGAGGTGGATGCTGGGGTATCGTGATGACACTAACCGAGCACGAGCAACTGCAGCATATATTGCTGATGGAGGAGTTATTGACTATGCTCCGAGTGGATCAGGCCAAAACTACGAAAACTCAGGCTCTTACAACGGCAGAGCAGGAGGTAGTGCTGATCGAAACACAGTGCTGCGAATCCGCGCCATCTACCATCCAGATGAAGGACAGGAAATAGATGGTATTACATACACGGATAATGCCTCCACCAACGAGACTAACTTCATTACCAATTATCCCCAGTAACCAAAACTTGTGTAATAAAAAAGTGGTATGCTCCGTACGGGGCATACCACTTTTAGTTTTTGAGCGGGTTATCTTCTACCAAACATAAGTTCCAACGCTACCGGGGGCAAGTTGTACGTTTGCCGAGTAGCCGTTGTGAGTGATAGAGAACGAGCGGGTGTTATAGGTGTCGTTAGCAACAATCAGAACGGTCTTGCCATCGGGAGTGCGGAAAGCAACATTGGGCATAACCTCAACATTGTTGTTCAGCACGGTGAGTTTCACATCCTTACGCTGCTCGTCAGTGAAAAGGCTAACAGACTGGTCGCCTGTCTGGGTCGAGCCGATACGCACCGAGCCATCGTCAACAAACTTCGAAGCGTGAGCGATAACGTAGTAAGCGATATTGCGCGAAACCTCATCGCCGTCAATAGTGATAGCACCCTGACACATCGAACAACCACCATCGTCAGTATGAGGGTCATTCAGGGGGTCGGCAGCCAAGTTCCAGAGGAGTACGTTGCGACTCCAATTGCCTGTAACATTGATAATCAAACGTTTAACCTGCGCAGCAATATCAATAGTAGGAGTGCCGGGAGTCTCCACAGTCATCTGCTCGGTGAAGTAGAGATGCTTATCGGGGCGGGCGGTGTGCATATAACCGAGAGTGGTCATCTCACCTGCATAGTGGTGGTAAGCAGCGCCATCTACATACTTAGCAGCCTCTGCGTCAGCATAAATCTCCAAAGCGAAGTCGGGACGGTCGAGGTTGTGGTCAAAAACCACAATCTTGGTATCCAGGCCTGCAAGAGCGAACTGTGGGCCAAGGTGGTCGCGAACAAACTCACCCATATCGGCAGCAGTCCAAACCATACTTGGGGTGTTGTTCGAGTTGAGAGGCTCGTTCTGCACGGTGACTGCATCGATACGGATGCCCTCAGCAGCCATAGCCTGCACATACTTCACAAAGTAGCGAGCATAAACATCGTAGCACTCCTTGCGCAGTTTGCCACCCTTAACCTTACCGTTGGTCTTCATCCAGGTAGGAGCCGACCAAGGCGAAGCCATAATCTTAATATCGGGGTTGATTTTCAAAATCTCCTTAGTCACAGGGACAACATCCTTCAAGTCCTGCGAGAGGGAGAATTTTTTGAGTTCAAAATCCTCCTCACCAGCGGGCAGGTCGTTATAGGAGAATACAAAACTATTCATATCCGATGCACCGAGCGTAAGACGCAGATAGTTCACACGGATATCTTTATCGCCCGCACCGTAGAGTTCCTGGAGGATTGCCGTACGAGCCTTGGGCGACATATTTATAAGGTGCTCGGCACTACCACCCGTAAGAGCAAAACCAAATCCGTCAATGCTTTGCATACGGTGTTGGTCGTCAATAACAATGGCTGCACCGCGTGCTGCGCGCGACGAGAAGCGGAGAGGCTGTGCCGACTGTGTAAAGAGTTGGCTACGGTCACCTGTGGTAACCCAAGCCTGACCTACGGGAGCACCGGGTTCGGGCTCTGCTTGTGCTCTATTACGAGGCTGAGCTACCAAGGTAGCAGAGATGGCAGTTGCCACCAACAGAAGAAGTGTTCTCTTCATAATAGTTTGATTTTTAAAGTTAAAATTAGGTGTTATCAAAACAAATATATTACAATTTGCCCAAAAAGACAAAATATCGAGCAAAATTCAGCAAATAAGGTCTCTTTGGATTAGGTTATCGCAAATATAATTGTAACTTTGTAGAGAGTAACACACCTAAAAATATCAAACTATGAAAGCTATTATCAGACTACTTGTAGCCGCATCGGCTATTGTGCTGAGTGCACTCACCACTCAATCGTGTACCCCAAAAGAGCCTACCCAAGTACTTTTACTCACAGAGCGCGGAGGTCATCACGGCCCATTTACTGCTCGTGGTGTGGAGTGGGTAGCCGAGTTCGCAGCAGAGAACAATATGGTAGTGACCGAGATTCACAACCCCGACCCTATCAACAAAGAGTATTTGGAGCAGTTCGATATCATCCTCCAACTCGACTATGTACCCTACACTTGGAGCGACGAGGCACAAGCCGCCTTTGAGGAGTACATCGACGAGGGCAAGGGCAATTGGATTGGTTTCCACCACGCTTCACTCCTTGGCGAGTTTGACGGCTGGCCTATGTGGGAGTGGTTCTCCGACTTTCTCGGTGGCATCCGCTACCAGAACTACATCCCCGAACTCGCATCGGCAGAGGTGACAATCGAGAACAGCAAACACACTGTAACAAAAGGCGTTACCGAGAAGTTTGTATTGCCCGATGATGAGTGGTATATCTTCGACCGTTCGCCCCGCGAGAACGCACTTGTGCTAGCAACAGTTGACGAGAACACCTACCAGCCCGCTTCCGATATCAAGATGGGCGACCACCCCGTAGTGTGGAGTAATGAGGCTAAAAAGGCGAAAAATGTCTACTTCCTCTTCGGCCACTCACCCAAACTCTTCGACGAACCCGCCTTTGTGCAGATGCTCTCCAATGCACTGATTTGGTGCGCAGAGTAAGAATAATTCTAACCTTAAACATAATCAAACACTATGAAAAAGACACTAATTACATTGTTGGCACTCTTGCTGGGTGTCAGCCTGTTTGCTCAATCAGCACAGGAGCGTCCTCGTTTCCCCCGATTTAAGGTGCTTGCCTTCTACAACCCTCACGTTGAGGAGGCGCACGTTCAGTTTGCCGAGGAGGCTATAAAGTATTTCAAGGGACTCACCATCGGCGACGGTTTCGTATTTGACGTAACAACAAATATGGCCGATATGAACGACGAGAAGTTGAAGGACTACCGTATGATTATGATGCTCAACGATGTGCCTCACGCACCTGAGCAGCGTGCCGCCTTCCAGCGTTATATGGAAAATGGCGGTGGTTGGTTTGGCTTCCACGTATCGGCATACAACGACCGCCACACCGACTGGCCCTGGTTCCTCGACTTCCTTGGCGGCGGCGTTTTCTATCGCAACAATTGGCCTTCGATGCCCGCAAAACTCGTTGTCGACAAATCTGACCACAGAGTGGCTAAGGGTCTGCCCTCCACCTTTATTGCTCCTGAGAACGAGTGGTATCAGTGGAAACCCAGCCCACGCGAGAACAAAAATATCGATGTTATCGTTAGTCTCTCGCCCGACAACTATCCCCTGGGACTGAAAGATATTATCCCCGATGGCGACCTGCCCGTAGTGTGGACAAACCGCAACTATCGTATGGTCTATGTAAATATGGGTCACGATAGTCGTGCCTTTACCAACGCCACCCAGAACTATATGTTTATTAACTGCTTCCGTTGGATTATGGAGTGTGATCCCGAGGGCAACCCCTTCCTCCGCTAAATCAATAGAACTATGAGAAGAATTTTGTACATTATAACTGCTGTTGCACTGTTGCTTGGTAGTTGCAGTGCCGACAAAAAGGCGATAGAGAGTGATAAGGTAGTTATTGCCTATGTTACCTCGTGGAGTTCGGTTATCCCCGATCCTGCACACATCACACACATTAACTATGCATTTGGCCACGTCACCAACTCCTTTGATGGCGTGCGCATTGACAACCCTGAGCGATTGAAAGCAATGGTGGCACTCAAAGAGGTGAAGCCCGAACTGAAAGTTATGCTTTCGGTAGGTGGTTGGGGCAGCGGCCGTTTCAGTGAGATGGCAGCCACCGACGCCAACCGCAAATCCTTCGCCAAGGATTGCTTGCGTGTGGTTGAAGAGTTCGGACTTGATGGTATCGACATCGATTGGGAGTACCCCACAAGCGATGCAGCAGGTATCTCTGCTTCGCCAGAGGATACCGACAACTTTACTCTCCTTATGAAGGAGTTGCGCAAGGCACTCCCCGCAGGCAAACTGCTCACAATGGCTTCGGTCGCAACTGCCGAGTATGTCAACTTCAAGGAGGTAATTCAGTATCTCGACTTTGTCAACATTATGACCTACGATATGGCCTCGGCACCTAAGCACCACTCGGGTATGTACCGTTCGGAGATGTCGCCCGGTATCACCTGCGAGGAGGGTATTATGGCTCACTTTGAGGCAGGAGTACCTATGGAGAAGTTGGTGTTCGGTATGCCTTTCTACGGCCGTGCAAGTGGCGCATTGGAGGGCTTTAATGACTATAAGAGTCTTATTCAGCTCCCCACCGATAAGTTTACTGCGGAGTGGGACGACACAGCAAAAGCACCCTATCTCGTAGAGGTTGCAAGTGGCAATGTTGTCTGCACCTACGACGACCCTCGTTCGATTGCTATCAAGTGCGACTATATCGCCGAGAAGGGTATGAAGGGCGCAATGTATTGGGATTATGACGGCGACACCGAAGACCATACACTGGCTCGCGCTGTGTGGGATGGTGTGATGAACCACCAATAATCGATTTACAATCTTAATAATAGGTCGGGATAAGATATTCCGACCTATTTTATTTTTATGCTAAAAAAGTTATCTTTGCCTACAAAGAAACACTAAAAACTACAAATACTATGGAACTACCATTTGCAGAATCTTGGAAAATTAAGATGGTTGAGCCTATCCGCAAAAGCACTCGCGAAGAGCGCGAGCAGTGGATTCGTGAGGCACACTACAATGTATTTCAACTCCGTTCGGAGCAGGTCTATATCGACTGCATCACCGACTCGGGCACTGGTGCTATGAGCGACCGCCAGTGGGCAGCAATGATGCTGGGCGACGAGAGTTATGCGGGAGCAAAGTCTTTCTTCCACCTCAAAGAGGTTATCAACCGCCTGACCGGTTTTGAGTATGTAATCCCCACCCACCAGGGTCGTGCTGCGGAGAACGTACTATTCAGCCATCTGGTCAAGGAGGGCGATGTTGTCCCCGGCAACTCACACTTCGACACCACAAAGGGCCACATAGAGAGCCGCAAGGCTACCGCACTCGACTGCACAATTGATGAGGCCAAGGACACCCAACTCGAACTCCCCTTCAAGGGCAATGTAGACCCCGCAAAACTCGAAAAGGCACTCGCAGAGCACGCCGAGAATATTCCCTTCATCATTGTCACCATCACCAACAACACGGCCGGAGGTCAGCCCGTATCGATGCAGAATCTGCGCGAGGTGCGTGCTATTGCAGACCGTTATGGTAAACGCGTAGTGCTTGACTCTGCTCGTTTTGCCGAGAACGCCTACTTTATCAAGACCCGTGAAGAGGGCTACTCGGACAGGAGCATCAAGGAGATTGTGGCGGAGATGTTCTCGCTGGCCGACGGTATGACTATGTCGGCAAAGAAAGACGGTATCGTCAATATGGGTGGCTTTATCGCAACCCGCCACGAGGATTGGTATGAGGGCGCGAAACGCTTCTGCATCCCCTTTGAGGGCTACCTTACCTATGGAGGTATGAACGGCCGCGATATGGAGGCTCTGGCTGTGGGTCTGGACGAGAATACCGAGTTCGACAACCTCGATACCCGCATCCGTCAGGTGCAGTATCTGGCTGCTCGCCTGGATGAGTTCGGCATCCCCTATCAGCGTCCCGCAGGTGGCCACGCAATCTTTGTTGATGCTTCGAAGATTCTCACCAACGTACCCAAAGAGGAGTTCCCCGCTCAGACACTCACCATCGAACTCTATTTGGAGGCAGGTATCCGTGGCTGCGAGATTGGCTACATCCTTGCCGACCGCGACCCTGTAACCCGCGAGAATCGCTTTGGAGGCCTCGATCTGCTACGCCTTTGCGTTCCCCGCAGAGTATATACAAACAACCATATGGACGTTATCGCTGTGGCTTTGAAGAACGTATTCGACCGACGAGAGGAGATTACCCGCGGTGTCCGCATCGCCTGGGAGGCCGAACTGATGCGCCACTTCACCGTCAAGTTGGAGAGATTGTAATCTACTAATTATTTGAACAGCAAATAGTACCGCTCTTGATATTAGATTAATACTGAGAGCGGTACTCAATCTGAACAGGCGGCAGACTAAATAAAATGCAACCTATACAACTGACCACTTTCCCTCTACTTGTCCATCCTTACTTAGTGCATTTTCAAACAATGCGCTACGGCGGCATATCTACCGAGGAGTACGCAAGTCTAAATGTTAGTTTCTCCGTTGGCGATAAATATGAAAATGTGATGCACAACAGACAACTAATTGCATCTGCCATAGGTTGTGACCTGAAAAATTTTGTGTTCTGCCGACAAATACATTCGGACGGTGTGTATAAAGTTACAGAAAACGATTTGGGCAGAGGCGCAGACTTTCTGCAACATAACACCATACAAGATGTTGACGCACTAATTACAAATGTACCCAAGGCAATACTATGCATAAAAACCGCAGATTGCTTGCCTGTCTTTATTTATGCTCCTACTCATCGTGCGGTAGGAATTATTCACGCAGGTTGGAGGGGAACCATACGCAACATTGTAAAGAAAACCATCTGTCAAATGGGGGTGCATTATGGAGTGAGAGCCGAAGAGTTGCTTGCTGTCGTTGGCGTAGGCTGTGGAGTGTGTTGCTATGAAGTTGGTGAGAAAGTTGCCGAGCAATTTGATAATAATTACATATACCCTTACGGCAATAGCCTACATCTGGATCTAAAATGTGCAATTAAAGACCAACTGATTTCTACCGGCGTTAGGTCTTCAAACATTCACATTTCGACCACTTGTTCAATCTGCAATTCCGAAGACTACTTCTCTTCAAGAGCGCAGAAAGGCGCAGGTGGTTATGGCCTTGCAGCAATAGGGCTATTGTAGTGTTTGGCGTAGAAAGAGTTCAGCTCTATTTGGCTAAAACCATTTCGCATCAAAATATCTACAATCACACTATTGTCTTTTGAACAGCACGTCTCAATTGTAGCCGTACCGTAATCATTTAGAATACGACAAATAAGAGCCTCCCCTATTCCTTGTCTTCTAAATTCTGGAAGCACGTAGAGAAAATCCAAAGTATATATTGGTCTTTGGGTTAAGTCCACGAATTGTCTTGGCTTACTTAGCACGGCCAATGCGACTAACCTATTTTGACTTTCTACTCGGAAAGAAATACACTCATTTGTTTGCAAACGTTGCAACCACCAACAATTATAGTATTGGTTGAGAATTTCACGTTGCAAGAAAGGGTGCATATATCGCTCACTTGACTGGTGCATAAGGAGCATATCCAACAAGTCAGAATCTATCTCACCACTCTTATTTATGACCAAATCTTCTCCTGGCTCACAGTGAGCAGATGCAGACACATTGCCGTTGTATACCAACTTTATGGATGTATAATAGCACTGCAATCCTTGATATTCGAGCTGCTTGTGTTGGTCGGCCGTGGAGTTACATTTCAGTCTTAGAACTACATTTTGTTCTCCACTCAACACACCATCAATAGTGCACACCAAATCTTTAATAGCCATCTCGTCTGCCTCTGGGACAAGAAAACAATGGCTATAATAAATAGGATGCTCTCTACTGAAGAGCATCCTATCTTGATGTAAATAACCAACTGCACTTAGATTATCGCTACTACAAGCGACTATGCAATGTGCATCAATCTGCTGTTTATTAAGGAGCATATCCACAATAAACTGTTTCAAGTCGGAAGAAGATATTCCAATAGCGTTATAGTAGGCAGAATTCTCTACATACTGTCCTACAAACGCACTAAGCACCTTTTTATCCCACTGCTTAGTTAACATTTTTACAGAAAGAGGCGTTCTCTATATCAAAAGTTTCGGGGAACTGCATACGTTGTGCGCACAACTCAATTGCGGCCTCGTTTGTGAACCAGTTTTCATTATGTTCAACCTGTTCGTATCGGAAGTAGATATCCAAAATAGCCGATTCGTGTATTGAGAACTGCGCTGCAAACATCTGTTTGTAGAGCTCTGTCGTTGGGCTGGAATCAATATTTTCCAAACGCAAGAACATTAAAACCAAATTAAAGTAACTCGACAGACGTTGCAAATTGCCTTTGTAGAGAGGTGGGAGTATAGGAAAATCCATCTTGCTCTCATATTTAGCAAACACAAAACACGAAGGAGGAACTCTTTTCTCAACGAAACTTTTATTCATCTGCTCCAATTCGCTTATAAACTGCACGAAATCTATACTGTCGTATTTATCACCAATCTTAGACCTAATACCATTAACAAGTTTACTATCGTCTTTACCAGTGCATCCACTCATATAGATTTTTATACTAATATAGCAGGCTACCGAAGTATGTTCCGCCTGACGCATAAAGGGATATTTCTCTATGAGATGAACATATATACTTTTCAGCTCATAGAACAAGAAATGGAACGCTGAATGCCCTTGCAGGTTATTACCAATTTTCACCGAGTTAATAATTTCGCGATGAATATCCATCAATTTGAGGTAGTTAGAGATAAGTCGCTCTGCCTTTATATCCTCACGATGCATCTCATTTGCTCGGTGCTGAATAATAAAAGCAAGAAAAGTCAATATACCACCTATCGCAGATATTATAATGGCTACAATAGAACTTTTTACATTTTTAGCGTC
>JAFNVE010000110.1 GCA_017379955.1 Tidjanibacter sp.
CTCCTCGGGAGCATCTTGATAGATACGGCCAAAGTGGAAGTAGTAACCCTTCTGCTTATTCTCGTCGCGCTCTTTCAGATAGACATACTCCACATCCTTGCGCACCACCTGACGGTCGGTAATCTCCGAACCCTGACTGGTGAGCAGATCGGTAGCGTGCGAGAACCAAAGGATATGTTTAGGCGAACTTGCACTCTTGCCCGTACCGGAATTATCTATAACAGAGAGTATTGCCTGCATCTTATCGTAGTAGATGCGCTCATTGATTGTATCGCCCAGCGAGCCATACGCATAGACCAAATAGTTCAGGTTCTGAGGGCTAAACGGATCGGAATAGAGAGCCTCCTGGGCATACTCGATAAGCTTCTCCATACCCTCTACATCAGGCTCTTCACCACCAAGAAAAACGGTCAGAATCTTGTCATTTGCGGGGATGCTTCTCAGTGGTCTGTACTCTGGCGAATAGATATAACCATAGTAAAGATAGAAATAATCTTCCGCAGTGAGTGTGGTATCGTTATTATAGTATCGTTGCAACTGAGTCGGGAGGTGATAGGGAGAGTCTTTTCTAAGCACCTTCTCACGGATATCCTCCTCTTCCGGAACTCTGAGTTGTGCCGAGCAGAGCATTGGCACCATCAGTAGCAGAGCTAAAATCACTTTTCTCATACCTGTTTTCATTATCTTTTGCAATCTCTATCCTATAACGGAGAGCAAGGTAAATATATTATAAACCCTTTTCTGCAATCTCCTGAGCAAGTTCGCGATAGAGAGCATTTGTAACAGGCACAAGTGGCAGACGCAGGTTATTATCTATCAAGCCCTTAATGGTAAGTGCCGCCTTTACTCCGGGAGGATTACCCTCAGCAAAGAGCATCTTAACAGCAGCCCTTGTCTGTTCCCACATCGAATACGACAACTCCTTATCGCCCGCAAATGAGGCTGCAAGCATCTTCGAGAAGTGTTCGGGGAAGGCATTGGCTGCTACCGAGATAACGCCCTCGCCACCTGCCTCTATAACCGAGATAGCCAACGAGTCGTCACCAGAGATAATGTTAAACCCTTTGGGGCGTTCATTGATTAGTTGACGAATCTGCTCGATATTTCCCGAAGCCTCCTTGACTGCCACGATATTATGAAAATCGCGAGCCAACGCAAGAGTAGTCTCAGGCAACATATTCACACCCGTACGCGAAGGTACATTGTAGAGAATAATCGGAATTCCTGTCGAGCGGGCAATTGCTGCATAGTGCTCATATATACCACGTTGCGCAGGACGATTATAGTATGGAACAACGCTCAATATAGCATCCACACCCTCGGTATCGCACTCAGCAATAGTCTTAATCACAGTTGCAGTATTGTTGCCACCAATTCCAACAACCAAAGGCAGTCGGCCACCATTCTCCTCCTTGGCAACACGCAACACCTCTCGTTTCTCCTCTGGTGTTAGTGTAGGTGTTTCACCGGTTGTACCCATCACCACAAGGTAATCAACACCACCCTCGGTAACATATCGGATTAGTCGGCGCAGGGCGGTATAATCCACCGACCCATCAGCACAAAATGGCGTCACAATAGCCACTCCCAATCCTGTCAACTTTTTACTAATATCAGTAATCATATCTATAATGTTTTATCTTCTAATCAACTAAAACAGTGAGCCTTGCTCAGCGCTTGCTCCTGCTCCGGATGAGGTAATCTCCTCTACCGTCACCTCCATTATCGGCTCTGTCGCACTCTCAATCGAACTTTCAGCAGAAATCATCTGCTCAAAGTCACTCTCAGAGATAATCTTCACACCCAGCGACTCGGCTTTCTTTAACTTGGCAGGGCCCATATTCTCGCCAGCCAACAAATAGTCCGTCTTGCTGCTCACCGATGAGAGATTCTTGCCTCCGTGTTTCTCTATAAGTTCCTTTAATTCCTCTCGGCTATGGCGCACAAAAGTACCAGAAATAACGATACCCAAACCTGAAAGTTGTGCTCCACCACTCTCGCCCTTCTGCTCTGCCACAAACTGCAATCCGGCACTCTCCAATCTCTGAATCAGAGCCAAATTGTCGTCACTACGGAAGTAATCAAAAATTGTCTGAGCAATCTTGTCGCCCACCTCAGGTGTTTCGAGCAACTCATCGACCGATGCATTTTTCAGTGCATCCAACGAGCCGAAGTGTGCCGCAAGTTGCTTAGCGGTGGTTTCGCCCACATATCGGATACCGAGCGCAAACAAGACTCTATGGAAAGGCACCTGCTTGGACTCCTCAATGCTCGCAATAATATTCTCAGCACTCTTCTGACCCAATCTCGGCAGTGGCACAAGTTGCTCCACCGTAAGCGAGTATATGTCAGCAATATCGCTCACAAGTCCCTCTCTGACAAGCAGTTCGATAGTCTCTTCGCCGAGAGACTCTATCTTCATCGCCTTGCGCGAAATAAAGTGAACTATACGTCCAACAATCTGCGGTGGGCAACTCTCCGTATTTGGGCAGTAGTGTTTAGCCTCGCCCTCGATACGCACAAGCGCGGCACCGCACTCTGGGCAGTGGGTGATATACTCAAAAGGTACGCACTCCGCACTTCGCTCGGAGAGTTCAACGCCCGTAATCTTGGGGATAATCTCGCCACCCTTCTCCACATAGACCATATCGCCAAGTCTGATATCGAGCAAGGCAATCTGTTCAGCATTATGGAGCGATGCACGCTTAACTGTTGTACCTGCCAGATGCACCGGTTGCAGATTGGCAACGGGAGTAATAGCACCCGTGCGACCCACCTGAAAGTCTACTGAGTGTAGACGAGTGAGGGCTTGTTCAGCCTTATATTTATATGCCACAGCCCACCTCGGAGCCTTAGCCGTTGAGCCAAGACGACGACGGTCTGCATAACTATTTACCTTAATTACTACGCCATCAATATCATACGGCAACTCACTGCGCAGTTGCGCAGTCTGGTCAATGTACTCGGCAATCTCTGCCCACGACCTGCACAAACGCATCTGCTTGGAGATACGGAACCCCCAACCACGCGCAGCCTCCAAGTTCTCCCAATGCGATGCAAATGGGAGATTGTCGCCCTCCATATAATATAGGAAGCACTCCAAGCCACGCTCGGCAACAACAGATGAGTTTTGCAATTTAAGTGTACCGGCTGCTGCATTGCGAGGATTTGCAAAGGGAGTTTCGCCAATATCCTCACGTTCTGCATTGAGTCTGTTGAACGAGGAGTGCGGCATATAGACCTCACCACGCATCTCAAAATAGTCGGGATAGCCCTCCCCCATCAAGACCAATGGCACGGAGCGTATTGTGCGCACATTTGCGGTAACATCATCGCCTTTCTCGCCATCACCTCGGGTAACGGCACGCAGCAACTTGCCATCCTGATAGGTCAATGAAATAGCAGTACCATCGAACTTCTGCTCACATACAAACTCTGCATCGGGAATCTCACGGCAAATCTTATCGCAGAATTCCGAGAGCTCTTCGAGCGAGTAGGTATTGCCCAGCGAGAGCATAGGATATCGATGCACCACTGTCTGGAAATCGTTAGCCAAATCACTACCCACTCTCACCGAAGGAGAGTTGGGGTCGAACTCCTCGGGGTGTGCCTTCTCGAGTTCCACCAATCGACGCATCATAGCATCGTATTCGTAGTCGCTTACGATGGGCTGAGCCTCGACATAGTAGAGCCAATTGTGCTTGGCAAGGGCCTCTCTGAGTTGTTGAATCTCCTTGTGCATAGTATCCGCAAATTCATTGTAAAGATATATAAAAAAGTAATCCAATCCAACCTGAGTGCTATTTTTTCGCCAATTGTTCCAAAAAATCGGGGTAAGTCAAAAAAAGAATAAAAAAAAATGTTTTATGAATTTTGATAGATATTTTTTGCGTATACTTGCAGAAATTTTAAGCGACCAATATGGCTATTAAGAACATTAACAAGAAGAGATTGGTAGTTAGCTACCAAAATTTACCTGCCGAGTTGCAGGAGGAAGTTAAGAAGCTTTACCCTTATGGTTATACCGACCACATGATTCGTATCGATAAACCATCGGGCGACTTCTTTTATGCAGTCCCCTTTGAGACCGACGAGATAAGTTACTTGGTGAAAATTGACGTCAAGATTGACGGTCAAATCGAGGAAGAGGAGGACAAAGACTACTACGGCGACGAAGACGAAATCAAGGGTGCAGATGAACTCCCGACTGATGACGAGGAGGACGATATGTAACCTTGGTTTGTTTGCCAACTAAAATAAGTGCTACAACTCTTTGCGGTTGTGGCACTTTTTATTTATCTCTCACACATAAGAAAAACGCACCCTCCCGAAGTGGGAGAGTGCGTCGTGGTAAATATCCTTTTGTGGCAGACTACCAAGCAAGAATCTTGCGGAAGTCGTAAGCCTCGGGATTAGCAACGTAAGCCTTAGCAGCCTCGTAGTCCTCGGGAGTAACGTAGCAGAGGATGTTGTTAACAACCATCTGAACCTTATCCGAGTTAACGTCAACCAAACGGGGAGGAATCTTACCGGTGGTAGGATCCTGAAGGTCTTTCAGGTAGAGCTGACCAACCTGACCATCGTGGTTGATATAAACCATGCAACCGGTCTTACCCTCGCTATACAACTTGTAAACGCCCATACCGAGGTTCGAGCAGTACTCCAAGTCGTAAGCAACGGGGGTCTGGCAACGTACCTCGTAACCAATCTCTACGGGACGCGACTTAACCTTCAAACCAATCTCTTTCAGACGACGCTCGAGGATATCGTTGAATACGTGAGCCTTCGATACCTTACCAAGCTCGGGGTGACCGTGATCGTCGTAGGTGAAGTGAACACCGGTCTTCTTGATCTCCTCGTCGCTGAGCTCGTGGAATACACCCTCTGATACAATAGCAGCACCGTAGTCCATACCCATAAGTTTGCGCTTGATAATCGAGCTGATAACCAAGTTAACAATCTTGTCAACGGTGATGGTGGTCTTGTTGAACATCTCGGGGATAACAATCATAGGATAGTGGCAAGCCATACCGATACCGAATGCCAAGTGACCAGCCGAACGACCCATTGCTGCCAATACGAACCAGTTACCGCTGGTGCGAGCGTCGCAATAAACGGCACGACCGATTACTGCACCACCCTCCTTAGCCGACTCGTAACCGAAGGTAGGAGTCTCACCGGGGAGAGGAAGGTCGTTATCGATAGTCTTAGGAACGTGGATGTTTGCGATAGGATACTTCTTAGCCTCCAAGAACTTAGCGATACGGTTTGCGGTCGAAGCAGTATCATCACCACCTACAGTTACGAGCAACTTGATGTTGTTGTCGGTGAAGAATTTGAGGTTGAAGTTCTCCTCGAAATCCTTATCGGTGGGTTTGAAACGGCTCATCTGCAAATACGAGCCACCACGGTTGAAGATATCGTCAGCCAGAGGATAGTCGATATCCTCCATACGAGCCTCAGCCTTGAAGAGGCCGGTGTAACCCTCGTGCAGACCAATTACGCGATAACCTTTGGTAAGGAAAGTTTTAGCAACGCTACCTACTACGGTGTTCATACCGGGAGCAGGACCGCCACCTGTCAAAATTGCAATAGCTTGTTTCATAATTGTTTGTGTAATTTATGATTATTGTGATAATCTGTATTGTTCTGTTTGGCTTGCCTTCTCGGCAAAATTCTGACAAATTTACAACTATTTTTCGAAGATTATTGCAGTTTTGCCATAAATTTTGCGCTATCAACAACAAATCGGGTATGTTCAGCTTCACCGATAACACCCTTCTCGTCGCTGGCAACGATTGTGAAGGAGAGTTTTCTGCCCTCTACGGCGGTGAGAGTAGCCGTTGCGCAGACCTTAGCACCTACTGCCGAAGGGCGAAGATGTGTCGAGGAGATTGCCGAGCCAACGGTGGTGCTACCCTCCTCCAACTCAGTTGCCACACAGAGCATTGCCGCATTCTCCATCAGGGCAATCATAGCGGGGGTGGCAAATACCTGCAAGTCGCCAGAGCCAACACTACAAGCACACTTTTCGAGTGTCACAACAGCCTCCGAAGTATAAGTTTTTCCGATATTCATAGGATAAAGACTAAAATTTCAATAAAAATCGTTATATTTACATCGATGCAAAGATATTAATAATTCGTAAATCGTGAAACGCCTGCTTCTCATACTGACCTTTTCGCTCCTTGCCACTCTCGGCAAGCCACTCGGCGTGAGCGGACAGCAGCTGCAGGTGATACGCGAAAATCTGAAAGGTGGCCGAATTACGGGCTATGATATTATTAAGGGTGACACGGTGGCTGAGGTTACGATTCTTACCGTTCCCGTCTTTACCAAACCGAAGGATATGCGCCAATATCAGAAGTTGGTGAACAATGTCAAAAAGGTATACCCTTACGCCAAGGATGCAAAGTTTTTCTATGAGGGTCTTGTGGCTCAACTTGCCTTAACCGAATCTGAAAAGGAGCGCGAGCAGATAACCGACGACCTGGAAAAGGAACTTGTCAAACGCTACACTCCCGTTTTGGAGCGTATGACACGTTCACAGGGATTGGTACTTATTAAGTTGATTGACAGAGAGGTAAATCGTACTGCCTTCCAGCTGCTCGAAGATTATCGCAGTAAGTTCTCGGCTCGTTTTTGGAATACTATCGCCCGTCTGTTTAAGGCAAATCTAAAAGCGGGATACGACCCTGAAGGCGAAGATGCACTCATTGAACAGATAATTATACTTTACGAAGCAGGCCTATTATAATATGAAAATTGTGGTATTTACGGGTGCGGGAGTGAGTGCCGATAGTGGCATATCGACCTTCCGCGATAGTGATGGATTGTGGGCAAACTACCGCATTGAGGATGTCTGCACTCCCGAGGCGTTGGTAAGAAATCGTGCGACCGTGGTGGAGTTCTACAATATTCGCCGCCGAGAGTTGCTCACAAAAGAGCCAAATGCCGCCCATCGTGCTATTGCTGAGTTGGAAAAACATTTCGACGTGGAGGTGATAACTCAAAATATTGACGACCTGCACGAGAGAGCGGGCAGTAGCCGTGTGACACATCTTCACGGAGAGTTGCGCAAATTGCGCAGCAGTGCCGACCCCGAGGCTATCTACCCTATTGATGGTTGGGAGCAGAGACTTGACGAGAGAGCTCCCGATGGCTCACTACTGAGGCCATTTGTGGTATTCTTCGGGGAATCAGTGCCCGAATTCGACAAAGCAACCCGTATTGCTGCTACGGCAGATATTATGGTGGTTGTCGGCACCTCCTTGGCGGTCTATCCTGCTGCCTCGCTGGTGCGCTATGTAAAGCCCGAAACACCTGTCTATCTGGTTGACCCTGCCGAGGTTGAGCACTCCGGTATTCGCAATCTGGTAGGCCACATCAAGGAACGTGCAGCCGTGGGAGTACCTCAGTTAGTCGAGGAGTTGCTTAGCAAGTATGGCAAATAATTTGCATTGGAGTATTGAACAAAAAGAGATATTATGAAAGGAAGTAACATTTTAGCATTTCTCGGTGGAGTGTTGGTAGGTGGCATTGCTGCACTGCTCTTGGCACCCAACTCCGGCGAGGAGACTCGTAGCCAAATCAAGGATATGGCCGACGAGGGTATCGACACCGTAAAGCGCAAATACAACTCGGCAAGCGAGTCATTGCGTCGCGACACTACAATCATCCGAGATGCAGCACGAGGAGCTGTCGAGGATGTAAAAAAGCGCATTGAGGAGGCAAAGCAGAGCATTACCGAGCCTGCACCCGCTCCCACAACCTCGCAGAACGAATAGAAGCAAAGAGATAGAAAATGGAGAAACAGACTAAATTCGGCCGTCTGTTTGACGACGGCAAGGAGTATGTCGACCTTCGTATCGACACCTTCAAGCTCCAAATGGTCGAGAGCCTTTCGACACTATTCAGCAAGGGCATTGGCTTTGTGCTGATGGTGTTAATGGTAGCCCTTGGAGCTATAATGTTTACCGTAGCACTAACCCTGCTGCTTGCTTCGTGGATTGGTTCGCTTATCTGGTCACTTGTGATTATGGGTACAGCACTTTGCCTTGTAGCAGCCCTCATCTATCTGCGCCGCGACACCCTCTTTGGTGACTCGATGGTGGCTATGTTTAGTAAGATGTTCTTCTCAACCGACCAAAACACCACTACCGATGCGACGAAATGATGAATATATGGCGATCAAATCGCTTGACGAGTTGCGCAGAAAGATTGTCAGCAACGAGAGAGAACTCCTTGTGAGAGAGCGCAAACTAAGAGAGGACTACGAGGAGGTGAGCAAAATTTTCACTCTTGACTATCAGGTAGAGCGCAGTGTTGAGAAGTTCAACGGCTTGCGCAAGAGTATTGAAAGTATGGTCAGTGGAGCAAATGTGGTTACCACCTTTATTGAGAGTTTCCGTGAGCGTATGCGCAAAGGTCGCACTGCCCCACCCGAACAATACTCCGCTCCTGAGGTGGTAGTGGAGGATGTTGTGGAGGAGCAGACAAACCTCTAAAAGAGAAGGGCTGTTAGTTGTTGCTAACAGCCCTTACTCTTTCATACTTATCTGTTTAGTGCCTTCTCTCTGCGCCTCTGCTGAGAGCGTTTGTAGTTCTTGGCAAGAATCTCTCTACACTCTCTGCGATAGAGTGAGCGCATCCAAAAACCGAGAATAACGCCCAACACACTCACCACTGAGCACCAAGTTAGTGCGGGCTCCCAGGCAGATGCCTTGCTCCATATCATCAGTGTAGCAATAGCCATACCACCACCTGCGCCAAATCCAAATACCATCAGCCACTGGTAACGCTTGCGGGGACGCAAGAAAATTAAGTTAACAATCACCAAAATCAACCAACTGACAATTACAATCCAAGTAAGTATGTTGGTAATCATTGGTGTCCAATCCAGCGCCGAGGCTATACGCTCGAAAATCCACGCAAAAACTGTGAATCCGAACAGATACATTTTAACGTCACTCAATGTCATTTTTTGAAGTATTAGGGGTTTTTGTCTTTTTCAGTCGGCCACTCTTGCGTAGAGCCTCGTTGATAATCCATTGGATCTGGCCGTTGATACTACGAAACTCGTCGGCAGCCCACTTTTCGATGGCTCCCATAGTCTCGGCATCTACGCGCAGTACGAAACTCTTTGTCTTTTCCTCTTTTGCCATAATCTTATTTATGCTTTTCTACTCATTCGAGAGAGAATATCCTCCATCAATCTGTCACCACTATCCGCACTCACTACTACGCCACCATCACCGTACTCAATAAAGACCATCTCGGCAGTGTTGCGAACATACAGGCTAAATGAGCCGAGAGACTTATTCTTCCTGACCGTACCCGTATAGGAGAACAAACCTCCCACACCGACATCCAGACCACTACCAAAGACCTCTTTTTTGCTCACTCTGCGCACAGAACGAATACTCTCCATAGGGATAAAATTGCCACGGACGGTCTGTCTTATCCCTACTCCCTGGTCATCAACCACCACAGCACGAGGCACATAGAGATACGACACCACAATAGCCGCCACAACCAAAACTGCCACCAAGATAGCTGCAAATAGGCGTGGAGAGTTGTAAACAAGAACAATAACTGCAATAACCATACTGCCAATCAAAACAGGGGTCATCACACGCACCTCGCCAGCGGCTTTGCACTTATATACATTTCCTTGTGCCATAGCAGTTTACAATTTGGAGGTTAAACCTATTCTCGAAGTCAAATCATCTACCATTGCTTGTGGCTCGTCGCAACTAACCACAATCTTCTTTCCATCCGCCATTTCAATCAGAACAAGCCCAGTCAGTCGGCGAGCATAGATTGTAAAAGGACCAATATCCTTATTTCGCCAACGACCGGTATAACCAAACATACCGCCATTGCCGGCAACACGGATAGTCGTTTTATCCAATCTCAGAGTCTTGCCACCTTTGTCGTACCACTCCACACTCTTAATCTCACGCAAGGGCAGGAACTTACCGCCCATACGCTTGCGGATACCAACACCCTCACCATCGACAATAATACACTGAGGCGACATAGCGAAAGTATATGCTGCAGTAACGATACCTATCACTCCCACCAGCACTGATGCAAGCCACTCCTCCGGCTCCATTACAAAGCAAAATACCGCAACCGCAATAAGTATCAGGCAGGCTGACCAACTATTTAGTTGGTCAGCTTTACCTGGGCTCATCATATATATTTTACCGTTAGCCATCAGTGCGAACTATTAATGGTTCAAAGTACCGGTATTAACAACGGGCTGTGCCGACTCATCAGCGCAAAGAACAACCAACAGGTTGCTAACCATTGCAGCCTTCTTCTCCTCGTCAAGTTCAACAATCTGCTCTGCCGAGAGTTTATCCAGAGCCATACTTACCATCGAAACAGCACCCTCCACAATCTTCTCACGAGCCGAGATAATGGCATCAGCCTGCTGACGACGCAACATAACCGCTGCAATCTCAGGAGCGTATGCCAAGTAGTTGATACGAGCCTCAGTCACCTCGATACCTGCAATCGAAAGGCGCTCGTTGAGTTTAGCAACCAACAACTCGTTAATCTCATCAGCACCCGAACGGAGAGTGATAGCCTCAGTGTCGTTGCTGTCGTTGTTGTCATAGTTGAAGCCACCCGCTACCTGACGGAGAGCAGCATCGCTCTGCACAGATACGAAGGTCTCAAAAGCGTTCATACGAGCCACACTTGCCGAGATAACACCTGCGCTACTCTTGCTCGACGCCATAGTCTGCGAGTCAATCTCGAAGAGAGCCTTATAAACATCCTTAACTCTCCAAACAAGCACCAGACCAATCATAATGGGGTTACCTGCCTTGTCGTTTACCTTGATAGGCTCTGCATTGAGGTTACGAGCACGAAGCGACACCTTCTTTGCAGTGAGGAAGGGATTTACCCAATAGAAACCGTTCTTGTAGAAAGTACCGCAATACTTACCGAAGAAGAGCATAGCGCGTGCCTCATTAGGCTCAAGCATCATATAACCGCCCAACCACACAAGCGACAAGACAACCACTACGGGAATCGACCAGAGAGCAATGCCATTAATTGCCGAATATACAATCCAGCCATACATAGCCAACAAAAGGAGAAGCGACAAGAAGCCGTTCATCACAAAACCTTTGAAAGTAAATTCCTTGTTTTCCATAGTTAATTAGTATTAAAAGATTAGTGTTTATTAATGTATTTGTTTTCGTTTCTTAAAATGATATTATTTTGATATCACAAAAGTAGCAACAAATTCTTTAAACGCAAATCTTTTCAGACATTTTTTCGGACAATTTTACTTTTTCTGCTATACCTTTAAAAATAGAAAGCAGGAAAATTGGCTTTGCTGTTTGCAAGTTTGGCGGATTGTTCTTACATTTGCACCGCAATTCGGGGCGTGGCGCAGTCCGGTAGCGCACCTGCTTTGGGAGCAGGGGGCCGCAGGTTCGAATCCTGTCACCCCGACAAAGAGGTATAACACTCACTCGGTGTTATGCCTTTTTTTATTAACAATAACCACAACAAGCGATGATTCTCAATCCCGACAAAGAGTGCCAACTCCTCGACTTTCTGTTTGAGGCAATGCCCGACAAGAGTCGTACAACAGTCAAATCCTACCTCACCAAGCGACGCGTACAGGTGAACGATCTGACAACCACCCAATATAACTTCCCCCTCCGCAAGGGCGACAGAGTGACCATTGGCAGTGGCAGAGTAGCACCCGCACCCAAGAGCCAACAGCTCCGCATTGTATACGAGGATGCCGACATCATCGTAATAGACAAGCGCAACGGCTTGCTCTCCATTGGCACTGACAAGGAGCAGAAGCGTACAGCATACTACATCCTGAGCGACTATGTCAAGGAGCAGCACCCCGACAACAAGATATTTGTTGTACACCGTCTCGACCGCGAAACGTCGGGTCTGATGATGTTTGCCAAGAGCGAGAAGGTGCAGGAGCAGATGCAGCGTGGTTGGCACAAACTCGTGCTCGACCGTCGCTATGTAGCCGTAATCGAGGGCGCACTACCTCACGCCGAAGGTGTAATCGACGCACCGCTGACCCAGGACCGCAACCACAAGATGTGGGTAACCCGTCCAGGCGAGGGAGAGGATGCAACAACATACTACACCACCCTGCGTCGTGGCAAAGAGTACTCACTCGTAGACCTACGCCTTGTGACAGGCAAGAAGAACCAGATACGCGCCCACCTCGAGTGGAAAGGTACACCCATAGCAGGCGACAAAAAATACCACGCAAAAACAAACCCCGCAGGTCGTGTATGCCTCCACGCATACAAGCTGAGCATCACACACCCCACAACAGGACAAGAACTCCACTTCGACACCCGAATACCCAAACTCTTCGAAGAGTGCGTGAAGTAAGAGATATTAGCCGCTTTTTGTAAAAAGCATTTTTGATTTGTCGCTTTTTGTAAAAAGCTCCGCAAAAACTTTTGTGCTATTTAGTTTGCGGGCTTAGGAATAACTTTGCAGTTATTACAACGACAAATAGAGCAGTGATTAGTTCAAGCAAG
>JAFNVE010000111.1 GCA_017379955.1 Tidjanibacter sp.
CGAGTAGCGCACAAGGCTGTCGCAAGTAATCAGCGTGCCATTGTGAAATAGCATAACCTCACCCACCATTGCCATTACTGAGCTATCGCCCACCTGAACAGGACGGAGCAGACGCGAGGAGATATCGACAGGTTTTCTGTCGCTCTTCTCGTCGCTCTGTGCCATAAGTGGCCCGACATAGAGAGTCAGTGCCATGAGCACCAACAGCAGAGTGGAAATAGAGGTATTTTTCAGCAACTTCATCTAAGCCTATTTTGTAGCATACCCCACCCTACAAACGGGTGGGGTATCATTTATATCAGAACTAATTTACTTAACCCAATTGGGATTATTCCAATCACCTTCGCGGAAGTCGGGGTCGATACGAACGTAGGTCGAAGCGATCTTCTTGTCCAACCACTTTCCGAACTCCTCATCCTGTTTCTGTTGCAGAGCGAGATTCTCGATATCGAGATAATCCTCGCCAAGATCTGCTTCGTGAGCAGGGATGATACGGATAATCTTCACAATCTTGCTCAGAGGATTACCCTTCATATCCTGAGTCTGGAAAGAGGGAGAAACCTCACCAACCGCCAAAACTCGCAGAGCGTTGTAGTCGTTACCCAAATCCTCACGGTTGAAACGAGTGGTCGAGAAACTTGTGTCGTTAGCACCGTAGTATGCCATAAGCTCGTGGTTGGTAACGATACCGCCATTTTCACGCGAATACTTATCATCCGAGAACTCACGCGCTGCATCCTCAAAGGTCATCGAGTCGGTACGAATCAACATCGCCACGCTATCGAGCAACTTATCACTCTCAGCCAACTCATCGGGAGTAAAGGTAGGTCGGATAAGGATATGACGGCTATTATACTGGTTACCACGCTTATCAATCAACTGCACGAGGTGGAAACCATACTCGGTCTCTACCACACCCGAAATCTGACCAATCTCCAATTTACCGAGAGCCTCCGAGAAGGATGGCACAAAACGATTAAGCTCCTGATAGCCCATCTCACCGCCCTGCATACTATTACTTGAATCTACCGAGTAGAGGCGTGCCATCATATCGAAACGCTCACCATTGATGATACGCTCACGAATATCGAGCAGACGCTCCTTTGCTCTCTGCTTAGCCTCCTCAGCACCCGAAGGGAACTTGGTAATCTGTGCATAGATATACTGCTCGGGGATGATGGGGAGCTTATTCTTATCCATACTGTTGTAGAATTTCTCCACCTCGCCAGGAGTGATTGTCACCTTGCTGGTCACCTCATACTGCATCTGCTGTGCATACTGCTGCTCCTCTACCGTGCTACTCAGATTCTTGCGAATATCGTACACGGCAACACCCTCGCGCTCCTCCAAAGCAGCAATCGAGCCGGCCTCAGTAATCATAGCCTGTATCTGCTCGTCAACTGCCATAGAGATCATATCGTTGTTAATCATCACCGAGTCAATCTGAGCCTGGTTGTAGAGCAACTTCTGCAACATCAGATTTTCAAGAGCCTCGTTGATAGGATCACGGTCTGTCGTATAACCCTGCTGGCGACGCTGCTCAACCAAAGCCTTTGCCTGCTCCACCACCTCCGAATAGGTGATAGCCGAGCTACCAACTACCGCAATAATCTTATCAACCACAAAACGCTCCTGAGCAGCAACACTGGTCGCCATCACAAGAGCAGCACTCACTGTAAACAGTTTTACAAAACGTCTGAACATTTTTTAATATTTTATTTATTCTTTCTCTTCTTCTTCCGAACTTTCGGTTATCTCTGCCACAGGCTCAACTACCACACTATCCGCTTTCACCTCAACAGCCTTCTCCTCCTCAACAACATCTTCTACGGCAGACTCTTCGGGGAGTACAATCTCCTCTTTCTCCTTTTCGAGCAACAACTGCACTCTGCCCTCAGTAAGCGATGCGTTATAGAGGCTATCCTCATACTCCTTAATCACCTGATTACGACGACGATTAAAGATAATCCTCTTAACCGCGTCGCCAACCCTGTCAAAAGGAGCATCCGAGCCAGCACGCAGACAATCGGTAATCTGCACAAAGTAGTGGTTATCCGCATCAGCCATCTCACGCACCTCCTTGCTGTCGAGCATATAGTCATAACTACGGTCACGACGCACAGGGAGATAGGAGAGGAACTCCGAGAAGTCAACCCACTCCTCCTCAAAGAAGTGTGTTTCAAAATTATTTTTCTCGCAGGTGGAGATAAAATCCTTCTGTCTGTCCTCCGACGGAGAGCGCATCAGCGAAAGTAGTTTCACCGCCTGACGATAACTATTGGGCACACGCACGATACGACCCTTGACCACCGTACGGTCGAGAGCAAAATCGGCTTTGTGCTGCTCCCAATACTCAGTAACGACACTATCCGAAAGGAGAGTATCTACTTTCATATCGAGGTAGTTCTGATCCAAACGATAGCCAAGCAGCGAGTAGCGATACTCCTCAACCATACGGTTAACCTCCGCCACTGCACTACTACCGATAACTCGCTCAGCCTCTTGCAATTTAAGTTCTCTGCGTGCCCACTGCTCAATATAGTCTTCGAGCATACGAAGGCTATCCTCAGCAGGCAGACCGGCAGGGATGGCAGCAACAGCCTCCGAGGTGCGCAACTTCTTCTTACCCACCTTGGCTATCACCTTATCACGCAAGCCTCCCTCCAAAGGAGAACAGCCCGAGAGCATTGCTACTCCCAGAGACACACAGAGCGATATTGCAAAAAACTTTCTCATCAATCGACAAAAATAGTGTTTTTCCTCTAATTAATCGCTATCTTAACGTAAGAATTATTAAATTTATTATTTAATAACCTCTTCCTCACCGCCATCAACCACCTCATCGGCACGCAGAGTGCGCCAAACATTTACCATTGCAAGCAGGAAAACAGCCACACAACCACCATAGACAATCCAATAGAGAGTGTCCGAAGCAATCATCTCGCGAAGAGTCAAATCGGCTGTATCCGAAGAGAGTTCCATTGTCACAAAGGCGATACCGTTATTGATAGCGTGGATGATGATAACAGCCAGCAGCGAGCCTGTGCGTACATAGATATAACCCAGAATAAGACCTACTACAAAGGCATTTACAAGTTGCTGAGGTACAGAGAAATGGGCAAGCGCAAAGAAGAGAGCTGAGATAATCACAGCCCAGAACTTGCCAAATCTCTCACGGCACGAGCCGAGAATCTGACCTCGGAAGAGAATCTCCTCCAAGATGGGAGCACAGAGAGTGGTTGTTGCCAATGCCCAACCACCGCTACCAATAGCACCTTCGAGTGCATCGAGGCTCTCCTCGGGCATAGTGGCAAGCAGGGGCTCAATAACCACACCTGCAATCAGCACCAAAAGCAGACCCCACAACACCAAAGGGGGATTTACCTTGCCTGCACCCAACTTCATACCGCAACCCAGACCGAGCGAACGACGACGAATAGCAATAAAGATAATCACCGGCAACATCTGCACCAAGTAGGTGATAAAAGTATACTGTGCGGGGATGCCATCGGCCAGATTTCCGCCCAACAAAACCACCAACAAAAGGCTGCCGATAATCACAGAAAATGCGAAGACGCCGAGCGCAACAAAGAGGTCGTTCCAGCCAGGGAATTTCTTCTTCTCGGGAGCACTTACAGGCTCCTCCGAGGAGTTAATGTTTTCGTTTAGAGGTTTACTCTCAATAATCTCAGCCTCAACCACCTGAGGCTCTTTCAACTGCTCTTCCATATCTCTAATTTTTACTCATTAATACAACTCATCGGCAAGGGTAGCAACC
>JAFNVE010000112.1 GCA_017379955.1 Tidjanibacter sp.
AGCGACTTCCACGCTGGGTTGATTTTTACCTCCATATAGCCTGTGTTTATCCGATAAATGTGAGTATTGAATCGCTGTCGATAGTTCGGAAATAGAGTGCTGGTAGCGGCTCGCCACGAAAATTAGCCCATAATTTCTGGGCTACGATGTCGGTTGCGACTATGCGGATATCCTCCGTAAAGTCAACCCCCTCTGTCGCTACATATTTGTATATTGCCTCTTTTGCCGACCAGAGGAGCGGCTTGAATAATGGGTGTGCGCTCTCGGCGAGCTGTGCCTCTTCGGGTGATATGTAGCGGGAGGCTATGCGCTCGAAGTTGCGGGCGAGTAGCTCGATGTCTATGCCGCACTTGGTGTTGCCGATAGCCACTGCTGCCCACTTTGTGTTGTGTGTTACGCTTATGTGGTGGGCGGTGTTGGTCAGGATGGGTGCTCCCGACGGTAGGTAGGCTACCTCAGCCTCAGTGCCTGTGAGTGCTCTGAGGGCGGTGCGCCACGCTATCTGTTCGGCTTTGCGCGAGGGGGAACTTATGGAGTCGATGTGGGCAATGTCGGTTGGCGTGAGAGCCTCTACGTTGCCCTCACTAATAGGCAGCAATGCCACCTTGTGACTATCGAACTCTATGATTTTCACCTACTGACGAGGTTGTGTTTGCTCAACTCTGATTTTGTCGGCCTTGCGACCCTCGATGCTCTCTACCGAGAAACGTATGTTGTGGAAGGTCATCTTGTCGCCCTTGCGCAGGAACTCACGCTTGCGCTCCAACATCATACCGGCGATTGTTTCTGCCTGACCTTTACAGTCGTCGAAAGTACCCTCTGGAAGCGATAATACGCGTTCCAAATCGCCAATATGTGTCTTACCCTCAAAGAGATATATGCCATCATCAAGCCTCTGGAAGAAACTCTCGTCAATATCGCTCTCATCGGATATCTCGCCAACAATCTCCTCCAAGATATCCTCTAAGGTGATAAGACCAACCGTCGAGCCGTACTCGTCAACCACAATCGCAACGTGTACCTTGCGACTGCGGAACTCCTCCAACATATCACCAAGCTTGCTGTGCTCGGGTGCGAAGTAGGCGGGACGCAGCAGGGTGTTCCACTCGAAGTCGTTGCCACGGTTGATGTGGGGGATAAGGTCTTTGACGTAGAGCACACCCTCGATGTTGTCGAGTGTCTCGCGGTAGACAGGGATGCGCGAGTAACCCGAGGAGATGATAACCTCTTTCACTCGGCTGAACTTCTCTTCGATGTTCAGGGCGGTGATGTCCAAACGGGGATGCATAATGTCGTGAATCTCGCTGTTGGCAAGTTGCACAATACCGGTGAGCATCTGTCGCTCCTCCTGGTCTGTCTGCTCGGTCATTTCGAGAGCGTCGGAGAGTTCGTCGACCGAGATGTCAGCACGATGGCCCCTCTTCTCCGCAAGACCGGAGGAGTATTTTACAAGGATAAATGTCAGGGGGGTCAGCACCTTGCGCATACCAGCCAGGGGCACTGCCATTAATGTAGCCAATCGTACGGGGTTGTAGTTGGCAAATACCTTCGGCATAATCTCACCAAAAAGCAAGAGCAGGAAGGTTACAAGTACAGTCTTAATGGCGAACTCCCAACCTGTGGAGTAGAAGTTGACAAGACCGTCAATGAAATTGTTGCAGAGAACAACGATACAGATGTTTACTAAGTTGTTCAACACCAATATCGTAGCCAATAGATAATCCTTCTCGTCGAGGAGTTGGAGTACCGCTCTCGACTTTGCTGACTCCTTGCTGCGAAGTGCCTCCAACTGCGCTGGTGAGAGCGAGAAGAAGGCTGTTTCAGAGCCCGAAGCCAGAGCCGATATGCAGAGCAAGACCACAATTATAGCCAACCACACCACCATCTGTGGAGTGAAGGGCAATAGTTGTGCTATCTGACAAAATGTTATCAATTTTGTATGCTAAATTGTTAATCTGTAATCTATTAGAAGAGCGTACCGCTGTTCGGAGGGGTCTGAGGCTCTTCGGGTTTGTTCTCCTGAGTGTGAGGCTGGAAGACAACTTTGCCCTGCTTGCCACCACCGAGCAGATGCATACCACGCGCTGAGTATGAGGGGCGTGCGGTGCACTTGTCGATATCGTCGAAACGCTCCTTGTGGCGCAACTTCAATACTGTTGCTTCGGTTGCGGGACTCTTCATCGCCAGCTTGGTTGTTACAGGACTCTTTGTCGAGGCGAGGGGAGTGGGCTCGGGCTGCTGCTTGCCGATAGCACCAGGAATAGTGGCCTCAGCAATGTCAAAGCCCGTAGCGATAATGGTAATCTCTATCTCGTCGTCGAGGTCGGTCTGCTCGCCAGCACCCCAGATGATTGTAGCGTCGTTGCCATCGAAACTCTTGCTTGCACGCTTCTGTATAAGCGTGAGTGCCTCCTGTGCCTGGTCGAAACTTACCAAGTCGCCCGAGGAGTAGGATAGGTTGAAAAGGATGTTTTTCGCACCACGGATATCCTGGTGGTTGAGCAGAGGCGACGAGAGTGCCTGCTCCACTACCTGGGTAATCTTGTCCGTGCCGGTAGCCTTTGCCGAGCCCATAAGTGCCATACCGCTATTCTGCATAACGGTCTTGACATCGGCAAAGTCGACATTGACAATACCGTGGCGGGTGATAAGCTCGGCGATACCCTTAGCCGCTGTCGCCAAGATATCGTCTGCCTTGCCAAAGGCCTCCTTGATGGGGAGCGAGCCGTAAATCTTCTGTATGTTGTCGTTGCGGATAACAACGAGCGAGTCGACATACTCCTGCAACTCCTCCAAGCCCTGACGTGCCTGATTCTCGCGCACCTTGCCCTCGATAAAGAAAGGCAAAGTTACGATACCCACAGTCAGAATACCCTTGTTACGAGCGGCCTTGGCAATCACAGGCGCTGCACCCGTACCCGTACCACCACCCAGACCGGCAGTGATAAAGAGCATCTTAATACCCTCCTCTTCAAGACGAATCATTATCTCGTCAAGTGTTTCGAGTGCTGCTTGTTTGCCGCGCTTGGGGTCGTTACCTGCACCCAGACCCTCGCCAAGCTGAATCTTGGTGTCGATAGGGCTGTTGTCCAGAGCCTGACGGTCGGTGTTGCAAATCATAAACGACACACCCTTGATGCCGAGGTCGAACATGTGGTTTACGGCATTGCCGCCTGCACCACCAACACCCAGCACCATGATATAGGATTTCTGCTTACGCTCTACGCCTTTGATATCGGCAAGTATGCTTTCGTCTGTAAACATATTCATCTTTTTCTGCTTCTTCTTAATTTAGATAAAAAGAATCTTCTTATTAGTTGAACGACTCATCATCGTCATCAACTACGCCAAACCACGAGTTAAACCAATTGCTGACCTTGTTTTTCAAGCGGCCCTCGCCATTGTTACTCTCTTTTTTCTCCTTCTTCTCTTTCTCCTTGCGTGGTTTGCGCTTTTTCTTGGGAAGGTCATCGATAAACTCTTCATCCTCAATGTTATTCTCCTTGTCATCGTCTGTAAAGTCGGGAATAGGAGTCTCGATAGGATTGATGTTGGTGCGAATCACTGCATCGCCCTCAATGTGCTGTTCGCTATGAGCAGTGAGCAGGTCGGGGTTCTGTGCCATCAACAACAGACCTGCTGCGGTTGCGAAACGCGGGTCGCTAACGAGTTCTTTGCTCTCGTCGCTGATGTTGAAGTCTGCCGATGCCAGACGAACCTCGTAGCCTGTGCGCTCCTCGAAGAGTGAATCGATACCTTTCAGCAACGAGCCACCACCGGTCAGAACGATACCCGAAGACACTTTGTCAGTCATACCTGCATCCTTAATCTCGCCAATCACATATTCGATAATGTCGAGCACGCGAGCCTCGATTATGGTGCTCAGGTCGCGGAAGGTAATCTGCTTAACCTCGTTCTTGGTACGACCGGGGATATTGATTGTCTTGTTAATCAGATTGTCGGGAATTGCGCTTGCCACAGCGTAGCCGTGAGCAACCTTCAAATCCTCGATATGGAGGTCAGGAATCGAGGCCGAGCGGATATCCTTGTTTATCACGTTCATACCCAATGGAATCACTGCAACGTGGCGCAGTACATTGTAACTCCAAATGCAGACCGAGGTAGTGCCTGCGCCCAGGTCAACGACTACTACACCAAGTTCCTTCTCATCCTCGGTAGCCACAGCCACCGACGATGCAAGAGGAGCAGCAAAATAGCCTTTGCGACGAATACCCACGCGGTCGAACACCTTCTGGTTACGGTCGATAGAACTCTTGTTGCCAACGATAAAGTTAAAGGTAGCGCCGAGTTGACGACCAAAACGACCGACAGGCGAGGTGGTCTGCTCGTGGTTGTCGATGGTGAAGGATTGCGGTATACGCTCCATAATCACCATACTCTCCTCAGGGGGCTGTACGTTGTCCATATTATCTTTGAGTTTGCGCACATCCTCCTCTCTCACCTCGCCGTCGTTGCCGACATAGACGAAGTAGGAGCTTGTTGCCGATTGGATGTGTTGTCCCGATATGGAGGCGTATGCCTCGTCAATGGTGATACCCAGACGACGCTCCGTGTCACTCAGGGTGTTACGGAGAGCCTTGGTGACACTCTCAATGTTCGATATCTCACCCTTTACCACGCCATCGCTCAGTGGTTTGAGTGCTACATCTACAACATTAAGTTTGCCATCAGCATCCTTTGTGCCGACCGCCACAACAATATCGCTACATCCTAAATCAATCGCTACCGTGTACTTACTCATTTTTCGTTCTCCTTATAATTACCTCGTTATCGTATGCTATATCAATCACCTCAGCACTGAGCCAACCCTCCTCTTCGGCCGTTGTTTGGTAGAAGTGGTAGAGTTTGCGCAGTTTGCTTTGGTAGTCATCGAGTTTGCCAAGTTTTATAATATGGCTACCCACGCGAGGCACAAGTTCGATGTGTGGCTCTCTAAATTCCACGCCATCAGACGATTGCACTCCGCCTGTCAGGTTGATTTGCACTATCTGTGCCCTCCAAAAGGGTATCTGCTCGATATATTCTACAAAATTAATCAGTTTACAAAGAAATAAATAGTTTTTATCACTCTTTTTTTCATTATCCTCCACAAATTTTTCCAAATCGCCACGGAACTCATTTGGGAAGGGTAGGGGGAGTGTTCCCGTGATAATAGGAACATACTGTGCAGCACCTGTCACAATTGGCTCAACATATCTGTCATCGGTGAGATAGAACTGAGCACCCGCCTGGCTTGCTACTCGCAAAATGGGTCTGCGCTGAGCAACCTCGACGTGCATAGTGCGCGAAAAATCCAGATAGGTATTGCTCTCACTCACAAAGTTATGCGAGGCAACCATATCGTTCACCTGACGTGTGTCGATACTATCATATAGTCTGCCAACGGGGCTCATACCGGCTGTGTCAATCCAGCCCGCCACCTCATCGGCAGAGAGTATCTCCACCTGGTCGCGGTCGGTAATCTCCACCTCTACCGAAGCTACCCTCAGCAGTGAGTGGTGCTCATCGGTGAGTCGCCACGCCCAAATGACGTAGGCAACAATACCACCCCATACCACCAAGGCCAATACTATTGATAATATCTTTTTCCACATATCTGTTGTGTCCCTATCTCTGTTTCTCAAATGCTACTCTCTCTCGGCAAGTCTGGATGCAATGTCGGCACAATGCTGGTCGATATCGCCCGCACCAAAACTAACCACAACATCCAC
Source organism: Tidjanibacter sp. (assembly GCA_017379955.1). Lineage (GTDB taxonomy): Bacteria > Bacteroidota > Bacteroidia > Bacteroidales > Rikenellaceae > Tidjanibacter. Next base: position 5,733 of record JAFNVE010000112.1, read on the forward strand.
CTGCGATGCGCCAATCTCCTGCGCAATGCGCTCCTTTGCCACAATGCGATGAGGCACGGTAACAAGTTCGGCAATCATCTCCGAGCCAACACCCTCAATCGGCAGTTCGCGAGCAGGATATATTGGCAGAAGTATCACCTCGTCGGCCAACGAGAGTGCCTCGGCAAACTCCTTATAAAAATCGCGCGTACGCGTATAGAGGTGTGGCTGAAAGATAGCCGTCAGTTTGCGCTTAGGCTCCGAGAAAATCTCGCGGAGCGATGTGATAGTTGCGCGCAACTCCTCTGGGTGGTGTGCATAGTCGTCAATATAGACGGTCTTCGGAGTGTTGATGTAGCACTCCATACGGCGCTTTACACCTCGGAACTCATCGAGTGCCTTGCGCAGTTTGTCGTCATCCACCTCACCTGCTGCCCATGCTGCTGCTACTGCCGCCACGCAGTTCTCAACATTAACCTTGCCCACAATACCCAACTTGCAATTGCTGATTGTGCGGTCGGGGCAGACAATGTCAAACATATAGCGACCATCTGGGCAGAGCCTCAGGTTAGTAGCATAGAAGTCGGCCTCGCTTTCCACTGCGTAGCGATAGACGCTAATTGCGGGATTGTCAATCTCGACCTCTACACCCTTTTTAATAATGAGGGCTCCACCAGGCTGAATCTGTCGGATGAACTGAGCAAAAGCCTCGCGAAGATTCTCCAAAGTGCCATAAATATCGAGGTGGTCTGCATCGGTAGCCGTTACCACAGCCACATTGGGCGACAGACGCAGGAAGGAGCGGTCGTACTCGTCGGCCTCTACGGCAAACCTATCGCCACTACCGAGCACCATATTGCTCTCGAAGTTGCGCGATATGCCACCCAAAAAGGCATTACCCCCACCTGTCAGGCAGTGGTTGAGCCAAGCGACCATAGTAGTTGTTGAGGTCTTGCCGTGAGTACCTGCCACTGCCATCACATATTTGCCTGTCGAGAGGTGACCAAGTATCTCCGAGCGTTTGACAACCTCGAAACCCTCCTCGCGGAACCAGCAGAGTTCGCTATGGTCGGCAGGGATTGCAGGGGTGTAGACAACGAGTGTATTCTCCTTATCTCGGAATGCCTCGCCGATAGCCTCCACCGAGTCGTGGTAGTGAATCTCAGCACCTTCTGCCTCTAATCGCTCGGTCAGGGGTGTGCGCGTGCGGTCGTAGCCTGCCACCGAACAACCCTCGTGCATAAAGTAGCGCGCAAGTGCGCTCATACCGATACCACCAATTCCTACAAAATATACATTTTTACCCATTTTCGGTCGTTTTTCTAATTAACGTTTTTCGTTTTAGTCTTCGCTTGTCTACTTTTCAAGTAACTCGATAATCAATTTTGCTACTCTCTCTGCCGAGTCGGCAATTGCCAGCGCGCTGATGTTTTTGTTCAATGCCGCCAATCGCTCCTTATCTGCCACGAGAGCCTCTGCCTCGGCCATAACCTTAGCCACCGCTTCGCTGTCCGAAACGAGTAGTGCTGCGCCCTTATCTGCCAAAGCCTTTGCATTTTTAGTCTGATGATCCTCAGCAACATTGGGCGAGGGTACAAAGATTGTCGGCTTGCCGACCAGGCACAACTCCGATACCGTACAAGCACCCGAGCGCGACACTACAACATCCGCAGCAGCATAGGCGTAATCCATACGGTCGATAAAGGCTCCGCGCCAGATACCCTCTGCACTCTTGCCCTCCATAAAGGCTGCCATCTCCTTGTCGTAATATTTGCCGTTCTGCCAAATAACCTGCACTCCGCGCTCTGTGGGGTGGGCGGCAATCCAGGCCTTCATCACCTCGTTGAGTGTGCGAGTGCCGAGCGAGCCGCCAACGACCAAAATCGTAGGTACACCCTCCTTTAACCCGAAGTGTGCAAGAGCCTCGCTCTTGTCTGTATTGCCGTCGAAACGACCACGCAACGGGTTGCCTGTCATTGTGATACGTTCCTCTGGGAAGAAGCGACCCATATTGTCGTAAGCAACACAAATCTTGCGCGCACGGCGAGAGAGTATCTTGTTTGTCAGGCCTGCGTATGAGTTCTGCTCCTGAATAAGAGTAGGCACTCCCATCCTCTGTGCCGACCAGAGCAGCGGAGCACTTGCATAGCCTCCAAAGCCGGCTGCTACATCTGCACCAAACTCCTTTATTGTCTGTCGAGCCTTGCGAAGCGAGCGCACCACCTTAACAGGTAGCGAGAGGTTGCGCAGAATCTCTCCGCGATGCAATCCTGCAACGGGCAGACCTACAATCCGGTAGCCGAGAGCGGGGATTTTCTCCATCTCCATCTTACCCTCTGCACCTACAAACAGAATCTCCACCTCGTCGCCCAACGCCTTAGTCAGTGCCTCTGCAACTGCCACTGCGGGGTAGATGTGGCCTCCGGTACCGCCACCGCTAAGTATCACTCTCTTTTTCATGTCTATTTTTTTGTTTTATTGTTCTCCAATAGTGACTCATCCTTCGGACGGTCGTGTGTCTTGGTCTCGGTCTGTCGGCTGATATTTAGTATCATACCTATTGACGCAAGGGTAAATAACAATGATGTACCACCCTTGCTGATTAGTGGCAACTGCTGACCCGTAAGCGGGAAGAGTGCCACCGAAACCATCATGTGCATAAAGGCTTGCAGGGTGATAATCATCGTCAGACCCAACACCACAAGGCTTGGGAATGCCGTACCGCAACGCTGAAAAATCTGTATCGAGCGGTAGAAGAGGATGAGGAAGAGCAACATCACCAGAAGTCCGCCCAGCGCACCATACTCCTCAATCAAGAAGGCATAGACCATATCGCTCTCCGCCTCTTGCAGTAGTGAGCGGTGGGTACTCATACCCGGCCCTTTGCCGAAAAGTCCGCCTGTTGCTATCGACATTTTGGCATTTGTTGCCTGTTCGCTCTCGTTGGGGTTGTGATAGTAGGGCAGACCGTCGCTCTCCACCACAACATACTCCTTGAACATATTGGGTTGCAGACCCGAAAGACGGCTCTTGCCCGTATCGTCGCGGTTGCTGAGCAGAGTAAAGGCCAGGACACCCGCCACACTCAGCACCAACAGCAACTTGCCCAGATCCTTCATCTGTATACGCCCGATGAAGAGCATAACGAAGCACGAAACGGCGATGATTAGTGTTGTCGAGTTACTCGTTTTGAGTGTCACCAGACAGGCAATCGCCATAGGTGCCAGCAGAGGCAGTGTGTGGTCGATGATGGTGTTGATATCCTTGCGTTTGGGGTCTTTGAACCAACGCCAGAAGCAGAGATTGGGTATCATTGGGGTAGTGTCGATTATCTTCTGACGCCTTGCAAGTGCATCTGCCAACATCAACACAACCATAATCTTTAACAATTCAAAGGGCTGAAACTCAATGCCGAACAGTGGTAGGCTTCGCTTTACGCCACCTACCTCCGTACCCCAAATAAGCATCGCAACCGTAAGTCCCAGCGATACGATATAGCCGGTCTTAATCAGTGGACGATACCATTGGTAGCGGAAGAACGACGCGCCAAAGAGGACCACAATACCCGCACCCACC
>JAFNVE010000113.1 GCA_017379955.1 Tidjanibacter sp.
ACGTGCAGATAGGGCACATTGCGCTCGAAGACACCCGAACAAATCTTCAAAAAGGCGATTCGGTCGCGGTGGTTGGGGTCCATATTTGCGTGAATCTTAAAGACAAAGCCTGTCATCTTAGGCTCCTGAGGCACAACCTCACGGGTCTCAGTCTGCGAGGAGTGAGGGGGAGGTGCAATCTCGATAAAGCAGTCGAGCAAGTCCTTGACACCAAAGTTGTTAACTGCACTACCAAAGAATACGGGAGCCAAGCGACCTGCCAAATACTCCTCCTTATTGAAAGGCTCATAGACACCCTCCACAAGGGTCAAATCCTCTTTCAGACGGTTGGTATATGGTGCGATGTAGTTGTCAAGTTCGGGGCTGTCGAGGGTGAGTGTCTCGCTCTCGGCAACGGTCTGACGGTCGATAGTCTTGAAGAGCGAGATATTCTCGCGGTAGATGTTATAGACACCCTTGAAGTCGGGGCCACTCGCAATGGGGAACGCCAAAGGTCGCACAGCAATCTTCAACTCCTCCTCAATCTCGTCGAGCAGGTCGAACGGGTCTTTGCAGGGTCGGTCGAGTTTGTTGACAAAGACCATAACGGGTGTGTTGCGCATACGGCAGACATTCATCAGTCGGCGGGTCTGGGTCTCAACACCCTTTGCGCCATCGATAACGATGATTACCGAGTCGACAGCCGTCAGTGTGCGGTAGGTATCCTCCGCAAAGTCCTCGTGACCAGGGGTGTCGAGGATGTTAATCTTCACACCGCCATACTCAAACGCCATAACCGAAGTGGCAACCGAGATACCTCTCTGTCGCTCAATCTCCATAAAGTCGGAGGTGGCTGTCTTCTTAATCTTATTGCTCTTCACCGCTCCCGCAACGTGGATAGCACCACCAAAGAGGAGCAGTTTCTCTGTCAAAGTTGTCTTACCCGCATCGGGGTGGCTGATAATCGCAAATGTTCGCCTTCTGGCAATCTCTTTCTCTAGCATTACCTGTTTTTATATGTTTTATATTTTACATCTCGGTATCAAGACCCTTCATCGGGTAGTCAATCGAGTAGTGCAGACCAACGCTCTCGGTCATTGCCTGTGCCTGCTTGATGATGAGGTAGCCCACCTCAATCAGGTTACGCAACTCGCAGAGGTCTTTGTTGAGTCGGCTCTTCATATAGAGTTCCTCGGTCTCCTTGTAGATAATCTCCAATCGGCGGAGCGCACGTTCCAGGCGGATGTTCGAGCGCACAATGCCGACATAGTAACTCATAATCTGCTGCATCTCCTTGTAGTTCTGGATGATAAGCACCATCTCCTCAGTAGCCGTTGTGCCATCATCGTTCCACTCGGGGATACCCTCGCAGTAGGTGAGGCTCTCCAACCTATTGATTGCGTGAGTGGCTGCCTGGTCGGCATATACCGCAGCCTCGATAAGCGAGTTGGAGGCCAATCGGTTTGCTCCGTGCAGACCTGTGCAGGATGTTTCACCCAGCGCATAGAGGCGACTAATGGTGCTCTCGCCGTTCAAATCGACCTCCACACCACCACAGCAGTAGTGAGCAGCAGGGGCCACAGGAATCATATCCTTGGTGATATCGATACCAATCGAGAGGCACTTCTCGTAGATGTTCGGGTACTCGGCAATAATCTCCTCAGCGGGCTTGTGGGTAATATCGAGGTAGAGATACTCGCAACCGTGAATCTTCATCTCGTGGTCCATCGAGCGAGCCACCACATCACGCGGTGCGAGCGAACCCATCGGGTGATACTTGTGCATAAACTCCTCGCCTGTGTGCAGTCGCAGGATACCGCCAAAGCCACGCATAGCCTCCGTAATCAGGAAAGCGGGTCGCTCATTGGGATTGTAGAGAGCTGTGGGGTGGAATTGGATGTACTGCATATTCTTCACCGCACCCTTTGCTCGGTGTACCATAGCGATACCGTCACCCGTTGCAACGTGGGGATTGGTAGTTGTGTGGTAGATGTTGCCCACACCACCCGTAGCCAGAACGGTTACCTTCGAAAGGATAGTAATCACCTGCTCACGCTTCTCGTCAAAGACGTATGCACCATAGCACTCAATGCCCTCGGTGCGCTTGTTCACCTCCTGACCCAGGTGGTGCTGGGTAAGCAAGTCGACAGCAAAGTGGTGTTCGAGGATATCGATATTGCGGTGACGCTTCACCTTGCTCACCAGAGCACGCTCAATCTCCGCACCTGTGAGGTCCTTGTGGTGGAGTATTCGGTGTTCGCTGTGGCCACCCTCGCGGTGGAGTGAGTACTTACCCTCGGGGGTCTTATCGAATCGTGTTCCCCAACGGATAAGGTCTTTAATCAGCTCCGGTGCTCGACGCACAACAAGTTCAACAGCAGGCAGTTCGCATTTACCAGCACCTGCAACGAGAGTATCCTCAATGTGTTTGTCGAAAGTGTCGGGCGGATAGGTAACACAGCAGATGCCACCCTGGGCATACTTGGTATTACACTCGTTCATCTCACCCTTGGTGACGATTGTGACGTGTCCCTTTTCGGCTGCTTTGAGCGCGAAACTAAGGCCTGCAACGCCACTACCAATGACTAAAAAGTCGCTCTTGATAACCATAATCGGTCGGTCGTTTAGTTAACTTGGCACAAAGATAGTGTTTTTTATGCTATTAGAGCCCACTCTGAGGCCCTTTTTTACCCAAAGGGTAAAACTCTCTATCCACGAAAGGCGATTGCCACCCAGCCGTCGCTCTCTTTTTGGGCAATCGGCACAATGCCATACTCGGCAGCAGCCTCAGTAATGGTTGCCACATCGCTCTCCAAAAAGCCACTCATACAGAGCAGACCACCCTCCGCCAAGCGAGCGCGATAGTGAGGCAGATCGTGAAGCAGGATGTTGAGATTTATATTCGCCAGCACCACATCAAACTTCTGCTCAGCCACACTCTCCACCGTTCCGACAAGCGAGGTAACCCTCTCCGAAACGCCATTTAGAGCGCAGTTGTCGGCACAATTCTCGGCTGCCCAATCATCAATATCTACAGCCACAACACTCTCTGCGCCAAGCCCTACGGCCACAATCGACAACACTCCCGTACCGCAACCGACATCCAACACACTCTTACCCGCAAGGCTCTGCTCAAAGAGGTGACGAATCATCAGTCGGGTGGTCTGGTGGTGACCCGTGCCGAACGACATCTTGGGCACAATCAGCACATCCAACCCCACTTCGGGTGCAGGGTGCGAGGGGGTGCGAACGGTGCAGAGGTCGTCAATCGCGATAGGCTCAAAATCTGCCTCCCAGGTTGCATTCCAATCCTCTTTCTCGATGCGGGCACTACTCCACTCCTCAACCTGTTGCTCAGCCAAGATAGCCTCAACCGACTCACTGACAGACAAATACTCCTCCTCGGGGGCATAGGCTTTCAGACATCCATCTTCGGTCAGGAAGGTGTCAAACGGAAACTCCGAGAGCCACGCAGTAAGGATATCGGCCTGCTCATCTGGCTCGGGTGCTGTGAGTGGAATTGAAAGTTCGATGTAGTACATATCTCTTTTTTTTTGTAATTTAGCACCGTAAAGATAACTATTTTTGGGTAAAGATGAGCACTGCTGAGAAGAGTTGGAGCGAGGCACTGAAAAATTTCAGTCGTCATCTGCGTATGGAGCGCGCTTTGGCACGCAACACCGCCTCGGCATATCTGAGTGACTTGGAGGATTTTGCTCGTTTTGTGGCCGACAATCACCCCACCCTGACACCAGAGCAGGTAACCACAGAGCATATCCGTGGCTACATACTCGACCTCGGAGCGCGTGTGGCAGACGAGCAGACAGGAACGACCTATACCGCTACAAGTCAGAGCCGTAGGCTTAGCAGTCTGCGTAGTTTCTTCCACCTGCTACTCATCGAAAACCGTATCACCGAGAATCCCACCGAGCAAATCGAGGGGCCAAAGATTGGGCGTTATCTGCCCGATGTACTCTCCCCCGAGGAGGTAGAGGCGATAATCGAGGCCACAGCCCACACAGGCAAGCAGGCAACCCGCAACCGAGCCATCGTGGAGATGCTCTACGGTTGTGGTCTGCGCGTATCGGAACTCACAACACTACGAATCTCCGACCTCTTTTTCAAGGAGGAGTTGGTGCGTGTCGCCGAGGGTAAGGGTGGCAAACTGCGCTGGGTACCCATCAACAAGCAGGCTATGCGTTGTGTGGAGGAGTGGCTCACAGAACGTTCCTCAATAGAGATTTTTGCTCAGTTTAGCGATAGGGTGTTTGTCAACTATCAGGGTAAGGGGCTATCACGCCAAAGCGTATTTAAGATGGTGCGCAAGGCGGCACTCATTGCTGGAGTGACCAAAGAACTCAGCCCGCACTCGTTCCGACATAGTTTCGCAACCCACCTTTTAGAGGGGGGAGCAAGCATCCGCCAAGTGCAGGAGATGTTGGGGCATAGCAGTCTGAATACCACAGAGATATACACCCACTTAGATAGCCACCGATTGGCTCAGACGATAGACCAATTTCACCCTCTGCGCAAGGAGTAGCCCTATCGGGTAGAGCGCGGGAATTGGAAGAGAATCGAGAGCAGCACCATACCACCCAGCAACATAGGATAGTAGAGGCAAGGGATAATCTCCAAGGGGCTGATACCCGCCAATCCTGCCGCCATAAGTACCTGAGCACCATAGGGCAACAGACCCTGCACACAGCAGGAGGAGATATCCATCAGCGAGGCCGTCTTGCGTGGTGGGATAGAGTATCGCTCCGAGAGCCTCTTAGCCACCGAGCCGGTAGTGATAATTGCAATCGTGTTGTTTGCCGTGCAGATATTGGTGAGCGCGGTGAGCAACGACACAACACACTCCGCACCACGACGAGTGCGAATACGAGCACCCAGCGAGGAGATAAGGAAGTCGAAACCGCCCAAATTCTTGACAATATTCATCAATCCACCCGCAAGGAGGCTAATCAGGATAATCTCATACATCGAGCCTACGCCATCGGTAAAGGCAGTTGCAATGCCGAGCAGGTCGAACGAGCCACCAAACAGACCAATCGTAACCGCCAAGAGAATACCCGTAAGCAGTACAATCAGCACATTAAGCCCCGTCAGAGCCAAGCCGATAACCACCAGATAGGGCAACATACGATACCACTCGGCACTCGCCGCAACACTCGACACATCGGCACTACCCAACTGATTACCAAAGAGATATATACACAGCGTAGCGATAGCCGCAGGGAGAACAATCAGGAAGTTGGTGCGGAACTTGTCACTCATCTTACACCCCTGACTCTGAGTAGCGGCAATAGTAGTGTCGGAGATAAACGAGAGGTTGTCGCCAAAGAAAGCACCACCCACAACGACCGAAATCAGCCACCCCACCTCGCATCCGAGTTGTGTAGCCATAGCCGTAACCATAGGTGCAAGAGCCACGATAGTACCCACCGAGGTACCTATCGCCAGCGACACAAAGCAGGAGGCAACAAAGATACCGGCAGGCAGAAACTGAGCAGGCACAGCACGCAGAGTGAGCGACACGATAGCATCTGCCGCACCCATAGCCTTGGCAGTAGCGGCAAAGATACCTGCGATGCAGAAAATCCACACCATATACATAATATCGCGGTGTGCCGCACCCGCCGAGAAGAGGTCGATGCGCTCACGCATACTCTTTCTGCGCAGGAGGCTGAGGCCGTAGATAGCCGCCACGATAAAAGCCACCGCAATAGGGATAGCATAGAAATCGCCCAAAACGAGCGAGCCAACCATATAGACCACCAGCAACACCACAACGGGCGAGAGTGCCAGCAGGCCTCTTTTTGTACCAATCTTATCCATCTTTCGTAAAACCTTTCCTAACCTGAACTTCTATTTCAAACGATGCTCTCGCATCCACTCGGCAATATGTTTCGAGGCATTGCCATCCTCAACCAAACCCACCTTCTCGTCAAAGAATTTCTGCGTACTTACCTTATACCTCTCCTCATCGAAGGAGTCGATTATCTCAATGAGTTCCTGCTGATTGCGTGCAAGCGGGAAAGGTAATTCGTCAAATTTATAGTAGTAGCCTCGGTCGTACTGCTCAACATCCGTAGCGTACAAAAGGCAGGGTTTCAGCCCCATAGAGTAGTCGAACATCGAACTCGAATAGTCGGTGATGAGCATATCCACAACACACAGCAACTCCTGCATATCGGGATAGAGGGTAACATCAATCACCTCCTTGGCATTGAGCAGAGGAGTAGTGTCGACCTTGCCGATAAGATTGGGATGTAGCCTTAGCAGAACGGTAACTCCCGCACCACCATACAGCCTCTGCAAGTGAGGAACTACCTCGCTCCAATCAATCGAGTATGGCTCTATGGAGTGGTTACGGCGGAACGTAGGGGCATACATAACTATACGATTATCAGCGGGTATAGAGTATCGCTCGCAAAGCCCACGGCGCAGGTGCTTGTGAGTTTCCGTGTCGAAAAAGATATCATTGCGGGGGATACCTCGCTCCAAAATCTCGCCCTTGTACCAGAACTTCTCTTCGAGCAGTTTGGTCTGAGCCTTGCACCCCGAAATCATCAGGTCGCACACTCGGGAGTCAAGGCGTGCCTTGATAAGATAGGAGAGGCCAATCTGCTTCTGGGCATCCTTCTCAATCTTTTTCAGTGCAACACCTCCGTGCCACAACATCAGATACTTCTGCCCCGGGCGTTTGTGCCAATAGATGTGGTATGGGTCGGTGCGAAGGTTGGTAATCAGATACTCAGCACTATTGACCAAGAGGAAATATCGCCACGAACGAAACTTCACGGACTTCATACGGCTGTCCATACGCGAGCCATATTTCTCCTTGCGATAGACCCAGAAAATCTCATATTCCTCGCCACTATCCAACAGATACTCACTCAGATAGCGAGGATTACAACCATACTGCTTGAAGTTATACGCCCAGCACATCACCCTACCCTTGCGCACAGGGACAAATGGGCGCACAAGGAGCGAGAGGATGTTACCAAACACCTTCACCAATCTGCTCAGCAGCCACGCTATTGCCTCACCTACTCTTTTCATTATCTGCGATAGTTTGGCGCAAAGATACTGATTTATTGGGGAAAAATATATACTTTTGCACCAACATTTGAGCTTATGAACAAACCTATTACCATATCGCTTATCGCGCCAATCTACGGAGTGGAACGCTACATTGCCGAGTTTGCGGAGTCGGTACTGAGCCAATCCTATCCTCATATTGAGTTTATCTTTGTAAATGACGGCACTAAAGACCGCTCGATGGAGATTCTACAAGAGATTATCGACACCAAATACGCTCACCGCAAGCCACAGATAAAGATTATCAACAAGGAGAACGGTGGTCTGCCTGCGGCTCGTCGTACGGGATTGGAGCACGTCAGCGGTGACTATGTATGGCACGTCGATTCGGACGACTGGATTTCGGCCGGCTCGGCAGAGAAGATTGCTACCAAGATTGAGCAGACAGGAGCCGAGGTGGTCTACTTCAACTATGTCAAGGAGTACGAAAACCGCCAGAGCATCAAGCGCGAGAGAGAGTACACCGCCGCCACCAAAGAGCAGTATGTGCGTAACATCTACAACCACAACGCTTTCGGCACTCTCTGCAACAAGTGCATCAAGCACTCGGTCTACACCTCCCACGACTACCACACCCCGAAGTATGGCTATGCGGAGGATGCTTGTATGAGTGTTCAGCTTATCGGCTATGCCAACTCGGTGGCTTTCCTCAACGAGGATATCTACCACTACCGCAAGGATATCCCTACGGCAATGACTTCGCAGAAGCGTCGCAAACGCAAACGTGAGTATGCACTCAACTTCCTCGGGTTGTATGAGAAGTTCCGCGATGTAGCACCCGAGAAAAACCCCGTGGCAGTTATCTTTGACGACCTGCTGATTCAGGCGGGGTGGTACTCCCACTTCTACCGCCTCGGATTGTTCAAAGAGTACCCCTACCTGGCAAAGGGTGTGCGCCGCTCGAAGATGCACCTCGGCACAGATGTCCCCCTGCCCGCACAGCTCTATATCAAACTGATTGCACTGTTTAAATAAATAAAAAAATGGTCCTCTGCGAGGGCCATTTTTTTATTTCTCAAATCTTGATTTGTCGGGTAGGGAGGTTTCAAATGCCTTATGTATCACCTCTCGCATCTCCTGATAGCGGCCGTCGGGGAGTTTCACATCGTTGATGCAGACCATACTCTTGGTGGGGTTCAGCAAGAAGTCGCGCAACTTATCGACCGAGGCCACCGACACCGAAAAGTGGCGTTTAGAGATACGGTGCGGAATAACGCGACCCTTGAAATACAAGTAGTTAAGGAAGATATACTGCGTCACATTATTCTCATTACGCACCCTGCAAGCCGATGTACGGCGAATCTCCTCCTGCTCTTTGCCGTAGAGTTCGGCACTCTCCGAGCGTAACATCGGAGTACAGATATGTTGCGGGCGGACGAAGAGGCACGAGCCACGCTTACCCGCTGCCCTGCGAGCCAGGCGGTCGGAGTTGCGGCAAATCTTCTTATACATATTCGGAGCCAGCAGGTGGTGGTTGAAGCCAATCACAATCTTCCCATTGCGGAAAAAGTCGGTCGGCTCGGAGTGACCAATCGGGAAGCAGTCGTCGTTGAAATACAAAAATTCCTCATCGAGTCCCTCAATTCTGTGGAGGTGCATCTCGATAGTGTTGCTATTGAAGGTCGGCAGAAACTCTTCGGGGATAATATCCTTGTGCAGAACGATTTTCAGATTCTCGGTATCTGCCCACTCAGGCACCTGCGAGGGGTGCGACACCACCAAATAGACATTGCGGATATAGGGCATATTCTTCTCCACACCCCTCAACAGATAGCGCAGAGTACCCCAATCGCGAAACCTCTTCTGCATAGCGGGCACGGAGGTATATTTCTCATAGTCGCTCTGCCAAACGGGGTCGTTGCCGTTGACGTATGTAATAACAATATCCATCTCTCTACTTTACTCTCCCACTCTTTAATTTATACTCATACGAACGCCTACCCTCCTCGCGGAAATCCTCGTGGTAACGCTCCAAAACATTTTTATACACCTCATCGTATTGGGGGATAAAAAGGTCGTCGCCAGCCTCCAAATGGGCGATAATCTCCTCTGCAAGCACCTCAGTCTGAGCCAAGTCGGTTGCACCGCCACCAAACGAAGTACCCTTAATAGACCCGGGCGACACATTGAGAATCCTGTTCACCGCCCCACCCTTTTCGAGTTCCACATTGAGGCTCTCGATAAAGTAGCGCAGTGCCGCCTTGCTCGCACCATAGACAGCGAAGAAAGGTGACGAGAGGTAGCCCGCAATGCTCACCATAACACCCAAGCGGAAGGGATTGGTGGAGTTCAGTCTATGGTAGAAGTGGTGGATTATACGCATCGCAGCCGTGGCATTTACCGTCATCGAGGAGGTGATATGCTCCTCACTAACACTCTCGAAGAGTGCCAATCTGCCAAAGCCCGCAGTAATCATCACCGTATCGACATCCTCAAAGCCATCAAACAGCGAAAAATCCTCCGACATAAGGTCGAACTTGTGGTACTCAAACTTTGGATTCTCAGCACCCTCGGGTACCTCAGCCCTGTCGACAATATAGACCTTCTGACACTCCTCGCGGTTTGCCAGACGGGTGGCAATCGAGAGTCCGATACCACTTGCACCACCAACAACCAATGCCCTTGTTATCATATCTCAAAGAGGTTTTTACGTTCCGCAAATTGGCTCATCACACCCGCCATAGCGATACTCTCCTCGGGTGTCAGACGCGAAGAGCGCAGGCGACCATTAACGATGCAGGAGAGGAACTCCCTAATCTCGTAGCGCAACCCCGGCTCATCCCACGAATAGAAATACTTCTTATTTCTGTTCTGGTCCTCGTATCGCAACTCAAAATAGTCGGTCTTCCACCACGGCGAGGGAACGTATGCGTAGCCCTGAGTACCCGAAATCACAAGGTTACCCTCGGTCTTTACACCCAAGCCCAGCTGGAACGACGCGACAGCACCCGAATAGAGCATAATGCCTCGGGTATAGACATCGACACCGCTATCGTTCAGTCGGCTGTAAATATTGATATTCTCGTAGCCCGTGCCGAGCAGTTTCATAATCGGCAACAGAGGATAGGAGCCCATCTAATAGAGTGAGCCACCCGCCTTGTCGGGATCGAGTTCTCGGC
>JAFNVE010000114.1 GCA_017379955.1 Tidjanibacter sp.
ACAAAATTGTGTATAAATTTATTAAAAAAAACACATTTTTTTGTTGCAGATTAATTATTAATTGCTATGTAGAATTTTCTGTTTTTGGGACTGAAATTGCTAACTTACTGAAACAGTGAATTGAACGAAACAAGGCGAAAAACGATAAATAATTTTAATTGAAAATATAAAACATTATAAATTTAATCAATAGTATTATGAATCAGCAGATTGACGAAAATGTATTGAAAAAGGCGCAACTTTGGCTTGACGGTAACTACGACGAAAAGACCAAAGAGCAGATTCGCAACCTTATGGAAAATGATCCCAAGGAACTTAGCGAAAGTTTCTATCAGGACTTGGAGTTTGGTACAGGTGGTTTGCGTGGTATTCTGGGCGTAGGTACCAACCGTATGAACGTCTATACAGTAGGTATGGCAACTCAGGGATTGGCTAACTACTTAAAGAAATGCTTTGAGGGTGAGGAGATTAAGGTTGCTGTAAGCCACGACTCGCGTCATATGAGCCGTGAGTTTGCAGAGCGCACTGCCGATATTTTTGCATCAAATGGCTTTAAGGTATATCTCTTTGACTCGCTTCGCCCCACTCCCGAGCTTAGTTTTGCAATTCGTGAGTTGGGTTGCAAGAGTGGTGTTATGGTTACCGCATCGCACAACCCCAAGGAGTACAACGGCTACAAAGCATATTGGGATGATGGCTCGCAGGTGATTGCACCTCACGACCAGAACATCATCAACGAGGTTGCTAAGATTACCTCGGTAGATCAGATTGAGCTTGGCAAGAACCCTGAGAACGTAGAGATTATCGGCGAGGAGTTCGACAAGATTTATCTTGAGAAGGTTGCTGCTCTGTCGCTCTCGCCCGAGGCTATTGCCGCCAACAGCGATATGAAGATTGTCTACTCGCCTATGCACGGCTGTGGCCACCGTTTGGTACCCGCTGCGTTGAAGAGATTTGGTTTCACCAATGTCAGCGTCGTTAAGGAGCAGGCTGTTATTGATGGTGACTTCCCCACCGTTGCTTCGCCCAACCCCGAGGAGAAGGCTACTATGAAGATGGCGTTCGAGCAGGGTGTTCGTGAGGGTGCTGAGATTATTATGGCTACCGACCCCGATGCAGACCGCGTAGGTATCGCACTGCCCGACGGTAAGGGTAACTATGTATTGCTCAACGGCAACCAGACTTGCGTACTCTATACCTATTATTTATGCCGTCGCTGGAAGGAGCTTGGCAAACTCAATGGCCACCAGTATATCGTTAAGACTATCGTGACTACTGAGATGATGCGCGACGTTGCAGAGAGCTTCGGCCTCAAATGCTTCGACTGCCTCACCGGTTTCAAGAATATAGCTAAGATTATTCGCCAGCAGGAGGCTCTGGGTGAGCAGTATGTTGGTGGCGGCGAAGAGAGTTTCGGTTATCTGGCTGAGGACTTTGTTCGCGACAAGGATGCTGTTTCGGCTTGTGCTTTGGCTGCCGAGGCTGCTGCTTGGGCTAAGAGCATCGGCACTACCCTCTACGACCTGATGCAGGAACTCTATGTTGAGTATGGCTTCTACAAGGAGGGTCTTGTTTCGGTTGTTCGCAAGGGCCAGGAGGGTCAGAAGGAGATTCAGCAGTTGATGGTTAACTATCGCCAGAATCCTCCTCGTATGATTTGTGGCTCGCTCGTTGTTAAGGTGCGCGACTACCAGAGCCGCGAGGAGCTCGATATGACCACTGCAAAGGTTACTCCTTTGGCAATTGACCGCTCCAATGTATTGCAGTTCCTCACTGCCGATAAGACCATTATTTCGGTACGTCCTTCGGGCACTGAGCCTAAGATTAAATACTACTTTGGTGTCTACGAGCCTCTGGCTTCGCTGGACGAGTACGACGCAATTGCAGAGAAACTCGACACCAAGATTGAGCAGATGAAACAGGAATTGAACTTGATTTAATGATTTCAGCTGACTAATAAAAGAGAGCAATAGCGATATTGCTCTCTTTTTTGTTTTACACAGAGCCGTACACAATCTATTCTCTGTTATCTGTACTCTGAACTCTGATAATATTGATTCCGTCGCGCAGGGGAATAATCACATTTTCCACCCTCGGGTCGTCCTGCACCATACGATTGAACTCGATAATGCCCTGGGTATGTCGGTCGCCACTATGCACATCCTCAACAACCTTGCCATACCATAAGATATTGTCTGCCAGCAGATAAGTACCACTATGCACCTTAGCCTTTCCCCCACCATCGCCCATCAGCAGTCGGTAGTAGTCGGGATATTGGCGTTTGTCGCCATCGATAAATACGAGGTCGTACTCTCCCTCCAAAGTGGGGATAATGTCGAGTGCCGAGCCGATATGTTGACGAATCCTTTCCCCATAGGGCGAGCGTTCGAAAAACGAGGCGGCGAACTCCTCAATCTCCTCCTCAATCTCGATGGTGTCAATCACCCCACCCTCCTCCAAGCCCTCGGCCATACATAGTGCCGAATAGCCGGTATAGGTGCCAATCTCCAAAATTCGCTTGGGGCGTAACATCTGCACAAGCAGTTTTAGAAAACGTCCCTGAATGTGCCCGGAGAGCATCTGAGGCTGGGTAATCTGCAAATTGGTCTCGCGCTCCAACTCGGCCAACAGCTCCGACTCGGGCGAGGTATGCGCATTGATATATCGTTCAAGTTCAGTCATATCCCTATCTATAAACAAGCATCGAAAGATTTTTGAACATTTCGGTCGCTACATCTACTAACTCCATTGCTGTAAGTGAATTAACTCTATCTGCAATCTCCTGCTGGCTATCCACTGTGCCAAAGGCCAGATAACTACGCCCTACACCCAACATATAACCCTCGGCATTTTCTCCCGATATTGCAAACTGCCCCAAGAACTGACGCTTGGCGATTTGCAATCTGCGAGGTGTTAGCGGTTTCTCGCACAGCTCCTGCAACTGCCTCATTACCAACTGCTGACACTTTTCGGTGCGCTCCTTATCCGAACTGAAATAGATAGTGAAGTTACCACAATCGCTCATAGGGGTATAGGCGGCCTCTACAGCATACGAGAGGGCGTTCTTCTCGCGCAGAAGCACATTGAGCAGCGAGTTAGCCGAAGGACCACCAAGTATATTGGTGAGCAACACCATAGGCAACCTCTTCTCCGAGCGCAGGTCATAACCACGACCGCCAATTATGCAGTGGGATTGGTGAGTGCCACGCTGACGAAGGGTCTCAAATGGCTCAACAGGAGCGGGTGCTGTGCGCTCGAAGGTGCGAAGATTGGCACTCTCGGGAGCCAAATATCGCTCAATGGTCCTCACAAATTGGCTCTCACTGATGTTCCCCGTCACTGAAAATACCATCTGGTTGGTATTGTAAGTTCGTGCTACAAAGTCACTTAACTCCTTGCTGTGTATCTTGCGAAGTGTCGCCTTACTGCCAAGAATATTGTGTCCCAATTCCGAGCCTGCAAAGAGCAGGTCCTCCCAATCGTCGAAGATTCTCTCGGCGGGAGTATCCTTGTAGAGATTGATTTCGTCAAAGATAACCTCCTTCTCCATCTCAACTTCGTGCTCGGGAAATGTGGAGTGAAATATCACATCTACAAGCAGTTCCACAGCCTTAGCAAAGTCGCGTTTGAGGCTTGTGGCGTAGATTACCGTCTCCTCCTTTGCTGTATAGGCATTGAGTTCGCCACCCAGATTCTCCAATCGACAATTGATATGGTGCGCTTTGCGGTGGGTTGTCCCCTTGAAGATATTGTGCTCCACCATATGGGCAATGCCGAACTCCCCGCTACGCTCATCACGAGTGCCGGTGTTGATAGTCATCGCGCAATGAACAACGGGTGACGAGGTGCGTTTAAGGATTGTACGCACTCCGTTAGGCAGGGTATATGTAAAAAACTCTCCCGACATATTCTCGCTAATCATTATTGCCTTTTAATCTCTCTTTCAAGAACTTACCCGTATAACTATCCTTACAATCGGTAGCCTCCATCGGCACTCCCTCATAAACTAATTGACCTCCTGCATCACCAGCCTCAGGACCGAGGTCGATTAACCAGTCGGCACACTTGATGACGTCCAGATTATGCTCCACAACGACAATCGTGTGCCCCTTCTCAATCAGCGCATCAAAGGCACGGAGCAGTTTCTGAATATCGTGCATATGCAGCCCCGTTGTCGGCTCGTCGAAGATAAACATTGTGCTCTCTGTGCGCCCCTCTTTAAGCAGGAACGAAGCAAGTTTGATACGCTGCAACTCACCTCCCGAAAGAGTAGAGGTAGATTGACCTAACTTAATGTAGCCCAATCCAATAGTTTGCAGCACTGAGAGTATCTCAACGATATTTCGGTTGGTTGCACTATTATCCTGTCCAAAGAACTCAACTGCCTCATCCACAGTCATCTCCAACACCTCGTAGATATTCTTATCGCGGTAGCGTACCTCCAAGACCTCCTCCTTGAATCGTTTACCGCCACAATGCTCACAGGTGAGCACCACATCTGCCATAAACTGCATCTCCACCTTGATAACTCCCTCACCAGCACACTCTTCGCATCGGCCACCTGCCGAGTTAAACGAGAAGTGCCCTTGCGAGAGTCCATTGTGGACAGCATAGGGTTGAGAGGCATATAATTTGCGTATCTCGTTGTATACCTTAGTGTAAGTTGCTGGGTTAGAGCGCAGTGACTTGCTGATAGGATTCTGGTCTATCAACTCAACACGTTTAACGAGCGAAACATCACCCGCAAGCGACTCGTAATCACCTGGTTTTAGGCTTGTTTCATCAATGGCTCGTTTGAGTGCAGGGTAGAGAATAGTGTTTACCAACGACGACTTACCACTACCGCTAACGCCTGTAACACAAGTCATTACACCGAGCGGGAAACGGACATTTATTCCTTTCAGGTTGTTCTCTCGGGCACCTCGAACCTCGACAAAACTACTCCATCCGCGCGGGCTCTTAGGAGGTGCAATCTCCCTGCGACCACAGAGATAGTCAGCCGTAAGGCTCTCACTCTCACCTAACAAACCATCGGGCGTACCTGCAAAGACAATCTCACCACCCTTACTACCTGCCCTCGGGCCAACATCGACAATATAGTCTGCCGCACGAATAACCTCCTCCTCGTGCTCCACGACAATCACCGTATTGCCCAAGTCGCGCAACTCTTTGAGCACCTTAATTAGTCGGTGGGTATCTCTCGGGTGCAGACCAATGCTCGGCTCATCGAGGATGTAGAGCGAGCCGGTGAGCGTACTGCCGAGCGATGTTGCAAGGTTAATTCGCTGACTCTCACCACCCGACAGCGTAGCCGATAGACGGTCGAGAGTAAGATATCCCAAGCCAACATCAGCCAGATATTTCAACCTGCTACGCACCTCGGCAAGGATTCTGCGCGAAGCCTCATTATCGTAACGGTCGAGAGTAACTGTGTCGAAGAAGAGAATAAGTTCATCGACAGGCATTGTCACCAATTCGGCAATGTTCTTACCGCCAACCTTTACACATAGTGCCTCAGGACGCAGACGAGTACCACCGCACTTGGGGCAAATTGTCTTACCCGTATAGCGCGAGAGCATAACCCTGTATTGTACTTTGTATCGCTCCTTTTCCAGATGAGCAAAGAAGGCATTAAGTCCCTCAAAGTATTCATTACCAGTCCATAGCAGTCGTTTCTCTTGTTGCGAGAGGTCGTGA
>JAFNVE010000115.1 GCA_017379955.1 Tidjanibacter sp.
CTGCAAGCAGCCTCTGCCCTCGCTTAATCGCAACGTTCCTATAATTCCCATTACTCCTATTACTCCCACAAACCAAAAAAGTCATATGATTGAGGGAATTTTAGGCGGGGGAGTCTTGACGGCCACGCGCATACTTGTCGTATGTAAGTGGTCGGCAAGGCTCCCCCAACACCAAATTCACCAATCAGATGACTTTTTTAGGCTTTTTTACTTTTTGAGGACATTAAGCTCACGGGTAGGGTGAAGCACATCGTGAGTCTGCTCAACGATCTTCTCCTTAGCAACAGTGAGGGCTACCTGAGCCTTCACGTCGCGCGACGAAGCAGCGAGCAGGATGTTGTAGTTACCAGCCTCGGTCACCCAAGCGCTGCGAGCAACATCGTACCAAGCAAGCTCGTAGTCGGTGAAGTTGAAGGTAAGAGTCTGAGTCTCGCCAGCAGCCAACTCCTTGGTCTTAGCGAAAGCAACAAGCTCCTGCATAGGACGACCCTCCTCGATAGCGGGTGCGTTCATATAAACCTCAACAACCTCCTTACCAGCAACCTTACCGGTGTTGGTAACGTCTACGGTAACGGTGTAAGCACCCTTGTCAGCTACCAAAGTGGGGTTGCTGTACTCGAAGGTGGTGTACGACAGACCATAACCGAAGGGGTACGATACATCCTTACCGAACGAGTCGAAGTAGCGGTAACCTACATATACATCCTCCTCATAGTTGGTGTAGTCAACGTTCTTGCGATCGTGCTTAGCATCGCCTACCGAGTTAGCACCAAACGAGAAGTCGATAACCTCTGCGTTGAAGGGGAAGTTTGCACTCGAAGCGTGGTCCATATAGTCGATGGGGAAGGTCATCGAAAGTTTACCCGAGGGATTAACCTTACCTGCCAATACGTCAGCAACGGTGTTACCACCCTCCTGGCCTGCCTGCCAAGCGAGGAGCACTGCATCGGGAGTATTCTTCCACGAAGCAGTCTCAATAACACCACCTACGTTGAGAACAACAACTACCTGCTTGCCGGCAGCGTGGAACGCAGCAGCAACATTGTCAATCAGACCCTTCTCCTCTGCGGTCAGAGCGAAGTCGCCCTCAACCTTACGGTCAGCAAACTCACCCGAGTTACGACCGATGGTGATAAGAGCAACGTCGCTGCCCTTAACAGCCTGTGCCAACTGACGCGAGTTGGGTACAAACTCACCTGCGCGCTCCTTGGTCATAAATGCGCTGAGCTGATCAACGGGACCTGCTGCAGCAGCCAGACGAGCAGCCTCTTCAGCAGCGTGCTTGGTGTACATATCCTTAACCTCTGCATTTACAGCGTAACCAGCATTCTTCAAACCCTGCTCGAGGTCGATAACGTATGCCTTGTTTACATCACCCGAACCGGTACCGCCAGCGATGAAGTCGTAGGAGGTAGTACCGAAGAGTGCTACGTTCTTAATATTCTTAGCGAAGGGAAGAGCACCGTTGTTCTCCAAGAGTACCATACCCTCAGCAGCCGAGTTACGGGTAACCTGAGCGTGAGCGGTGAGGTCGGGCTGGTTGTCATAAGCGAAGCCTTTGAAGCGGGGAGTCTTAACGATAAGCTCCAATACTCGCTCAACGCAGGTATCGAGATCCTCCATCGAGAGAGTACCGTTCTCAACAGCCTCGATGATATCGAAGTACTGACGGTCAGTACCGGGCATAATCAGGTCGTTACCAGCGTGAATCTGTGCGGGCGAGGAGTTACCACCGAACCAGTCGGTCATAATAAGACCCTCGAAGCCCCACTCATCACGAGCGATATCGGTGAGAAGCTCGCGGCTCTCCGAAGTATAAACGCCATTGAGGTGGTTGTACGACGACATAATAGTCCAAGGCTGAGCATCCTTTACAGCAATCTCGAAACCTTTGAGATAGATCTCACGGAGTGCACGAGGAGTAACGATAGCGTCGTTCATCTGACGGTTGGTCTCCTGGTTGTTCACTGCGAAGTGCTTAATCGAGGTACCTACGCCATTGCTCTGAACACCATTAACCATTGCAGCAGTAATCTTACCGGTGAGGTAGGGGTCCTCCGAGTAGTACTCGAAGTTACGGCCACACAAGGGGTTACGGTGGATGTTGAGTGCGGGAGCAAGGAGCACGTCAGAACCATACTCCAAAACCTCCTCACCCATAGCCTTACCTACCTGCTCTACGAGCTCGGTGTTCCAAGTACAAGCCATCAGAGTACCTACGGGGAAACCGGTGCAGTAGAAAGTAGCATCGGTACCCTCACGGGTGGGGCTGATACGCAGACCAGCAGGGCCGTCAGCGAGTACGATAGCGGGAATGCCAAGACGCTCGATAGCAGCGGTGGTACCTGCTGCACCAGGAACGAGGTCGTTAGTAGCACCTACAACAGCGGTCGAGCCATCGAAACCTGCCATACCGGTACCATTTACCAAACGAGCCTTCTCCTCAAGGGTCATTGCCTTAACGACCTTCTTGATGTTCTTCTCGTTGAGTTGGGGTTCCTTCTCGGAACATGCAGTGAGGCCTACAAACAAGACCGCAGCTGCGAGAATTACTTTCTTCATTTTACTTTTCTAATAGTTTTGTGATATAAATAGTTGTACTAAAATTACTCTTGTTTCTCAGTGGCAGGTTTCCAATACTGGCCAAGTCGGTTGACCAAAGTCACATAACTTGCCTCCCAGAACACCCAATCGTGCGCTCCCGAACGAAGAATATACTCGTGCGGGAAGCCCACCGATGCAAGGTAGTTGTGGGTATTGATATTGGCATACAGACACATAGAGTCCTCAGTGCCGCAATCCATAATATAGGTCGGCAGCGAGCCAAAGTTATCTGCCGAGTAGCCCTCACGCTCGAAAATCTGTTTGAGCGAGGGCACCAACTGAGTACCCATACCCTCGACAGCACCACTCATCTCATAGCAGAGGAAGAACTCCTCGGGGTGAGTAAATGCGTAGTATGTACAGCCGAAGCCTCCCATCGACAGACCTGCAATCGCTGTCTGACTGCGCTCGGTGCTCACCGGGTAGTTACTCTCGATGTAGGGTTTGAGGTCGTTCCAGAAGAAACTCTCATAGTTGATACCCTTCATATAGCCATCCACATAGAATGAGTCGTAGGCATTGGGCATCACCACAATCATCTCAGCCAGCTTACCGCCCTTAACAGCAGCATCTGTAGTCTGTTTGACCTTACCATTGTCAAGCCACTCGTTGTTGTGACTCCACATACCGTGAAGTAGGTAGAGTACGGGGTACTTCTTGCCTGTTTCGAGCGCCTCCTGATAGTCGGCAGGGAGATAGATTGAGTACTTGCCTCGGTCGCCATTAAGGTTAGAGGTCGAGAGCGTCAAATCTTTCTGCACGCTACTTACAAGTCGTGCCTTCTGAGTGATGCCGATAGCCACATCATCCATACCCTCTGCCGAGAAGGTAACAACAGCGGTGCGATCTTTATAGGCGGTGTTCTTGGGAACAGTGACTATCACTTTATTCTCCGAAACACTATTTACCCAATCCTCCGAGATAGTTACACTCCAATCTGTGGCATTGGTCTCGACCAAAATCTCGATATCTCCGCCCGCAGCATCAATATCATAGATGGTCTTCGATGTTTTCAAGAAAAGATTACTCCCCTCACCACACGCCACCAGCATAAGTGATAGCAGCGTCATCCACACAAGGGCTCTCTTCATAATTAAATTGTATTAGTTATTGGTTTGTTAAGGTTTGTCGGTAGAGGTAGTGGCTATTTGAAAATCTGAGGTACAAACTTGCTCAGATAGTCGCGCCAGTTACGCCAGATGTGACCACCCTCAGTCTCGTAGTAGATGTAGTCGTGACCACGAGCGTCGAGACCCTTCATAAAGTCGCGGTTGTTCTGGATAAGGAAGTCGGTGTTGCCACAAGCAATCCAATAGAGTTTCACACCCTTTGCAAACTGAGTGTCAACCTTCTGGTCTACGTTCTGGTAGATAGGCGAGCCCTGCTGCTGACCGTTCACGTTGAGAGCAGCCGAGAAAAGACCTACATAGTTAAACATATCGGGGTACTCCTTCGAGATATGCATCGAGTGGAAACCACCCATCGAAAGACCAGCGATTGCACGGCTGCTCTTCTTAGCGATGGTGCGGTACTTGCCGTCGATGAACTTAACAACCTCGGGGAAAGCAGCCTCAAACGAACCCTCCATAGTCTTGGGCAGACCCATGCTGGGCACGGGGAAACCCTCGGGACCATAACCGGGAGCAGCCTGCTGCGAGATATTGCCATTGGTCATAACAACAATCATAGGCTCAGCCTCGCCCTTTGCGATGAGGTTATCGAGAATCTGCGATGCACGACCCAGATCCATCCAAGCCTCCTCGTCGCCACCAATACCGTGCAAGAGGTAGAGCACGGGGAAACGCTTCTTGCCATCATAAGCAGCGGGAGTGTAGACAGTCAGACGACGAGTGAAGTTCTCCGATGCACTGTAATACCAATCCTTGTGAATCGAGCCGTGAGGCACATCGTTAGTCAAATAGAGATCCGCCTGACCACCACCGATGATGAAGTAGTTGGTCACCGATGCCACGTCGCGAATCTGATATACATTCGAAGGGTCAGCAATCTTTACGCCGTCCATAGTAAATGCATAGCTGTAAAGTTCGGGTGCCAGAGGCTCGGTGGTGTACTCCCATACGCCACGCTCGTTCTGCACCATATTAGCCACACCATCAGCGAAGTCACCCGATACCTGTACGGCACGAGCCTTGGGTGCGTTAAGACGGAAAGTTACCGAGTTGTCTGCATTAATCTCAGGCGATACAGTTGTTGCACCACCCCACAGCGCCTGCTGTGCCATAGCCGCAACGCTCATCATAAGAGCAACGGCAAGAATAGTAAGTTTTTTCATAGTGTTTATTAGTTAATAGTGTTAATAATAGCCTTAAAAACGGGTACAAAAATCTTGTTTCGTAAACTCTTTGGTATATTATACCAAAATAGTAGGCAAATATACCCATTTACTTTCGGATTGAAATACTACTATCTTTCAAACCTATATCAATTTTGTTCAAAAGCAGGCGAATTGAGAGAATAAAGCCAATATACAGAGAGCAACCAGCAATCTTCGAGGTGGAATTATGGAATCTATCTTAATTATGGAAACTATCACTTCTCCGCTCCTCCCCAACAAAAAAACATCCGAGAGCAGTCGGACCACTCTCGGATGTTTTTCTGTTTATCTCGGCTTGCGTATATCGCGTCTGCCGATTAAACAAAAGGCAGTTTGACAACCTCGGCTTTGAGCAGTCTGCCGCGTACGGGGACATAGATAATTGAGCCGACAGCAGCCAGCGCCGAAGGCACATAGCCCATACCAACGCCCACCTTCAAGCAGGGCGACATAGTACCCGAAGTAACCGAGCCAATCACATTGCCCGCCTCATCTGCCAGGTCATAGCCGTGGCGAGGAATACCTCTGTCAATCATCTTAAAACCAACGAGTTTGCGGGTTGTACCCTCCTTCTTCTGTGCTTCAAGAACGGGTCGGTCGATAAAATCTTTACCCTCAGCAAACTTGGTAATCCAGCCCAAGCCCGCCTCGATAGGCGAAGTGGTGTCGTCGATATCGTTGCCATAGAGGCAGAAACCCTTCTCCAAGCGGAGAGTATCGCGTGCGCCCAGGCCGATATTCTTCAAGCCAAACTCCTCGCCAGCCTTCCACATAGCCTCCCAGAGTTGGTCTGCATCCTCGTTAGCCACATAAATCTCGCAGCCACCCGCACCTGTATAGCCGGTTGCCGAGAGGATAGCACCCTTGATACCTGCCACCTCAGTCTTGACAAAGGTATAATAAGCCAAGTCCTCGATAGCCTCGGGGCACATCTTCTGCACGAGTTTCATCGCCAGAGGACCCTGAATTGCCAGCTGGCAAATCTCGTCCGAAGCATTATAGAGTTCCTTGCCGGGGGTAAGACCAAATTTCTCGCCCTCTGCGCAGAGGTGAGCCCAATCCTTATCTACATTGGCAGCATTTACCACCAAGAGATAGGTAACCTCGTCAATGCGATAAACCAAAATATCATCCACAATACCACCCTTACCATTGGGCAGGCAGGAGTACTGTACCTTGCCGTCAAAGAGTTGTGCGACGTTGTTCGAGGTGACATACTGAAGGAAAGGGAGAGCCTTAGGACCCTTGACCCAAATCTCGCCCATGTGGCTAACGTCAAATACGCCCACCCCGTTACGAACGGTCAGGTGCTCGTCGTTGATGCCGCTAAATTCGATAGGCATATTGTAACCTGCAAACTCGGCCATCTTGGCTCCTGCTGCAATGTGATACTTGGTGAAAGCTGTTGTTTTCATTGTTCTATGTTATTGATTTTTAATTATTTTGTTTCTCTCTTGCTGCGGCTGCCTGTTGTGCCGACATCAGTCTGGGGCAACGCTTGAACTCCTTGTTCGGGTCAAAAAGCAGGCGATAGGTGATGTGGCGTTTGAAGCGTTTAGCACCCACATACTGCTCGACCATACGCATCATCACGGGGTTGAAGTCACCCATCCAGGCGAGTTCCATCTCCTTATACTGCTTGCACTCGCCAGCCTCAACCGTCTCGCCAAAGCAGTTGATGATTCCCGACTCAATGCCGCGACCCTGATACTCAGGCGTTACGGCAAAGATAATGGCAAAAATGCGGTCGAGCTTCTTGGTCTTAATCCTGTACAGCAGACGCAGTGTGTTGAACAGGTTTAGTTTGCCGTTAAAATCGCCAATACCTTTATTCAGGTCGGGTACCATAATATAGAAACCAATCGGCTCGCCCTTGTGGAACGCCAAATAGATGAGGTTGGGGTCGATAATCAGCTTCATCGTCTTGAACATCTTCTCGGTGTCCTCCTTGGTGAACTGACGCACGCCGGGGAAGTGTGCCCACGCCTTATTATATATGGTGCGGAAGATTTCGGGCAGGGTATCGTAGTCCGCCTTGGTGATGTGGCGGAAGTGGTACTCGCCACTCTCCTTCAAACGCTTGACACGATTGAGCACACTCTCGCTAAGACCTTTGGTGGTCAACTCGCGTGAGTAGGTGTGCTGGTTGAAATATACCTTAAACCCGTAATTCTCAAATAGTTGTTGGTAGTATGGAGGGTTGTATGGGTTGGCATAGAGAGGCTTACTCTCAAACCCCTCAACGAGCAATCCCCACCACTCATCACGCGAGCCGAAGTTGATAGGGCCATCCATCGCCTCCATCCCTTTGCTCTGCAACCACGCCTTTGCAGTATCGAAAAGCAGGTTGGCAACTTCCTGAGAATCAACACTCTCGTAGAATCCGCAACCACCCGTTGGCTGCTCCTCAATAGAGGCCTGCTCGTGGTTGTAGAAGGCAGCAATACGGCCCACAACCACACCCTTCTCATCGCGCACTACCCAGCGGATAGCCTCACCACCGGCAAAGAGCAGGTTTTTCTCAGGATTGAAGACACCATTAATATCCCCGTCGAGTGGGCATACCCAATATTTGTTGCCTTTGTAGAGTCGCTTGGGCAGGTCAAGAAACTCCTTTTCCAACCTCTTACCAACAACCTCTTCGATAATATACTTACCCATCTTCTTGTGCTTTATGTTAGTCCCTACAAAATTAATAAAGTTTTGCAGTTTTTATCCTTCCGATGGCTTTTTTATTCTCAAAGATTGGTAAAAGTGAAAATTATTTTGGAATTTTGTGACAAACTCTAAGAAAAGGTTGTATATTTGAGAATGGATTGCAACTATTTCTATAAAATTGAATAGTTACCTTAAAACTACAATAAAAACTAAAAGACAATGAACGTACAGAAATTGATGGCCGAGTTGGAGCGTAAGCACCCCGGCGAGAGTGAGTATTTGCAGGCGGTACGCGAGGTTCTCGTGACCGTAGAGGAGGTCTATAACCAGCACCCCGAGTTCGAGGCAGCACGCATCGCAGAGCGTATCGTAGAGCCCGACCGTAGTTTTACCTTCAAGGTAGTGTGGGTTGATGACAAGGGTGAGGTGCAGGTGAATACAGGCTACCGCTTCCAGTTCAACAACGCAATCGGCCCCTACAAGGGCGGTCTGCGTTTCCATCCCAGCGTAAACCCCAGCATCCTGAAGTTCCTCGGCTTCGAGCAGTGCTTCAAGAATGCCCTCACCACACTCCCTATGGGTGGTGCAAAGGGTGGTTCGGACTTCAACCCCAAGGGTAAATCCGATGCAGAGGTTATGCGTTTCTGCCAGGCCTTTATGACCGAGCTCTGGCGTCACATTGGTCCCGAGACCGACGTGCCCGCAGGTGATATCGGTGTTGGTGGCCGCGAGATTGGCTACCTCTATGGTATGTATCGCAAGCTCGCTTTGGAGAATACAGGTGTCCTTACCGGTAAGGGTATGACCTTCGGTGGCTCGCTGATTCGCCCCGAGGCAACAGGTTATGGTGCAGTATATTTCCTCTGCCAGATGTTGGCTGAGAAGGGTATGGATATCAAGGGTCAGACCATCGCAATCTCGGGCTTCGGTAACGTGGCTTGGGGCGCAGCAAGCAAGGCAACAGAGCTTGGTGCTAAGGTGGTAACCATCTCGGGTCCTGACGGTTATATCTACGACCCCGCTGGTCTGGACAAAGAGAAAATCGCTTATATGCTCGAGCTCCGCGCATCGAACAACGACGTGGTTGCTCCCTATGCAGAGAAGTTCCCCGGCTCGACTTTCACCCCCGGTCGCAAACCTTGGGAGGTTAAGGTGGATATCGCTATGCCTTGCGCTACCCAGAACGAGCTCAACGGCGAGGACGCTAAGCAGTTGGTGGCAAATGGCGTGAAGATTGTGGCTGAGGTGTCGAATATGGGTTGTACCCCCGAGGCTATCGAGACCTTCATCAGCGCAAAACTTCCCTACGGCCCCGGTAAGGCTGTCAACGCAGGTGGCGTAGCAACCTCGGGCTTGGAGATGAGCCAGAACTCGATGAAGTATAACTGGACTGCCGAGGAGGTAGACGCTAAGTTGCACCAGATTATGTCGTCGATTCACGCTGCTTGCTTGGAGTATGGTACTGAGCCTGACGGCTTTATCAACTATATGAAGGGTGCAAACGTCGCTGGCTTTATGAAGGTAGCGAAGTCGATGTTGGCTCAGGGTATTTTGTAGTGCCATAGAGTTATCCGACAGACACATATTGCACTTCTCGGAGTGTAAACTATAAAAGAAGCGAGAGTAGTATCAAAAAACTACTCTCGCTTCTTTATAATTATGCATTAATAATAAGCGTCACAGACGCTTCCCCAGAATATAACCAACAACGCCAAGAAGCCACTATGGCTGAGGGATTTTGGGGCTTCGTGAAACGAGGCTGTCCGCAGCATACTTGACGTATGTGAGGAACAGCCTCGTAAGGGAAGTGCAAAAATCACCAGCCAGATGGCTTCGTGAAGCGTCACAGCCAAAAATAGTCGTATGGCTTAGGAAATTTTAGGCGGAGGGGTCTCGGGGGAAGCGAGCATACTTATCGTATGTGAGCAATCCCCGAGGCCCCTCCAAAGTTGCGATTTAGCTGAGAGCAGAGACTGCTCGCAGGCTCTGCCGAAGCGGAGCAACTAAAAGGAACTTAACACCAAATTTACAAGCCAGACGGCTATTTTTTAGGTTTTGGTGCAAGCATCATCGTCATACGCTTGCCCTCCAACTTAGGCATCATCTCGACCTTAGCAATCTCTTCGAGATCGGTGGCGAAACGCAACAGCAGAATCTCACCCTGCTCCTTGAAGACAATCGAACGACCGCGGAAGAATACATAGGCCTTAACCTTGGCACCCTCCTTGATGAAGTTCTGCGCGTGGCGCAACTTGAAGTTGTAGTCGTGATCGTCGGTCTGAGGGCCGAAGCGAATCTCTTTTACAACCACCTTCACCGATTTGGCTTTCAGCTCCTTAGCGCGCTTTTTCTGCTGATACAGGAATTTCTGGTAGTCAGCCAAACGGCACACTGGGGGATCAGCCTTGGGAGAGATCTCGATAAGGTCGAGTTCCTTCTCGTCGGCCAGTCGCAACGCCTCACGAATAGGAAGCACAAGGGCTCCCTCGATCTCCTCACCCACTACTCGTACGTTGGGTGCGGTGATCTCATCGTTTACGCGATATTGGTTCTGGGCAGCGTTTTTCGGGGGCTGCGGGCCGCGTCCTTTATTCTGCTGACCGGCAGGATTAGCCGGCTTAGGCGGAAAGGGTTTTGTCGTGTTGATAGTTTTGTCCTCCTTAGTTAATTATACAAATCAGTTGTTTCTCTTGTGTTGGTTGCGATACCTACTCTTTGATATCCACTCCTTCGACCTCGGCAGCTACCATCTCCTTCACCAATGCGGCAAACTGATCGGCAGTCATCACGCCCTTGTCGCCCTCGCCCTGTGCGCGTACCGATACTGTTCCATCGGCCTGCTCCTTCTCACCAACGATGATAAGGAAGGGGATTCGTTTGAGCTCGTTATCGCGGATTTTCCTGCCAATCTTCTCGTTACGGCAGTCAACCTCAGTGCGAATATCGCAATTATTTAGATATTTTGAAACTTTTTCAGCATAATCGTTGAATTTTTCGCTAATTGGCAGTACAACAGCCTGCTGAGGGGTGAGCCACAAGGGGAATTTACCGCCTGTATGCTCGAGCAACACAGCCACGAAACGCTCCATCGAGCCGAAGGGTGCACGGTGAATCATAATGGGGCGGTGAGGCTTGTCGTCAGCACCGGTATATACGAGGTCGAAACGCTCGGGCAGGTTGTAGTCCACCTGGATAGTACCAAGCTGCCACTTGCGACCGATAGCATCCTTCACCATAAAGTCGAGCTTGGGACCATAGAAAGCGGCCTCGCCATACTCAACAACGGTGTTCAGACCCTTGTCCGAAGCAGCCTTGATGATAGCAGCCTCTGCCTTCTCCCAATTCTCGTCCGAGCCGATATACTTCTCGCGGTTGTTGGGGTCACGCAACGAAATCTGAGCGGTGTACTCCTTGAAGTTCAGGGTCTTGAAGATATAGAGCACGATGTCGATAACGTTCTCAAACTCCTCCAAGAGTTGGTCGGGACGTACGAAGAGGTGTGCATCGTCCTGAGTAAATCCACGCACGCGGGTCAGACCGTGCAACTCACCACTCTGCTCATAGCGATATACGGTACCGAACTCCGCAAAGCGCAAGGGGAGATCCTTGTACGAACGGGGTTTGAAGCGGTAGATCTCGCAGTGGTGGGGGCAGTTCATAGGTTTGAGCAGGAACTCCTCGCCCTCATAGGGGGTATGGATAGGCTGGAACGAATCCTTACCGTACTTAGCATAGTGACCCGAGGTTACATAGAGGTCCTTCATACCGATATGGGGAGTGATAACCTGCTCGTAGCCGTAACGCTTCTGCACATTGCGCAAGAAGTTCTCCAAGCGGCCACGCAGTGCAGCACCCTTGGGCAACCACATAGGCAGACCCTGACCTACACGCTGCGAGAAGGTGAAGAGTTCGAGTTCCTTGCCGAGCTTACGGTGGTCGCGCTTCTTAGCCTCCTCCATCATCGCTACATACTCATCCAGGAGCGCCTTTTTGGGGAAAGAGATACCGTAGATACGGGTAAGCATCTTGTTCTTCTCATCGCCACGCCAATAAGCACCCGCTACCGAAGTCAGTTTGATAGCTTTGATAGGTGCGGTGTTGGGCAAGTGGGGACCACGGCAAAGGTCGGTAAATGCGCCGTTGGTGTAGAAGCTGATAGTGCCATCTTCGAGACCCTCAATCAACTCTACCTTATACTGATCGCCCTTCTCGGTGAAGGTTTTCAGAGCCTCAGCCTTAGCAATCTCGGAGCGAACGATAGGCTCCTTGGTGCGTGCCAACTCCTCCATCTTCTTCTCGATGGCTGCCAAATCACCCTCGGTGATAGGGGTGGGCGAATCTACATCATAATAGAAACCGTTCTCAATGCTCGGGCCGATACCGAACTTAATGCCGGGGTAGAGCGACTCGAGAGCCTCCGCCAAAAGGTGCGACGAGGTGTGCCAGAAGGTACGGCGGCCATCCTCATCCTCCCACTTGTTGAGTTTGAGAGTAGAATCCTGGTTGATAGGTGTGCTCAGGTCGCACACTACATCGTTGATAGTAGCCGAGAGGACCTCCTGTGCCAATCGCTGGCTGATACCTTCGGCAATCTGCATCGCAGTTACTCCCTCGGCATACTCACGAATGTTGCCGTCGGGAAAAGTGATTTTAATCATAGGTTTTGTTTGTTTTTATAGTTTTGTTTCGAGCGTTTCCGCGTTACGAGGCGAAACTTCGCTCTGCTTTATTTTTATCTTTAAGTAGCATCCAGAGAGTCATACCCCCAAACACCACTGTTGTTACAATACTTCCTTCCAGGCCGAACTCTCCGCCACTTATCCAGCGGGGTGCGCCCTCCAACACACTGAAACTGAGCAGTGTATCTCCCGCACTACTACCACTCACCGCCACACCAAAGATATTACCCTGGCAGAAGTTCCACGCCGAGTGGAGCGCTCCGATACCCCAGATGTTGTCGTATCGCAACATAAACACTGCTGCAAAGATACCAAACAACACAAGGTTTACAAGCGATAGCGGGGTCAAACCTGCATTTCCTCCGTGCATAAATGCAAATAGCAGCGAGGTAATCGCCACCGATAGCCACACCGGCATACGACCCGCAAGGCTCACAGTGAGGTAGCCACGCAACATAACCTCCTCGCTCATACCCTGGACCAAAAAGCCCACAAGGGTCAGCAACCAGAGAGTCATATTAGGCTTTGTTGCCTCGCTTATCCCCAATCCGCCCATAGCCAGCGCAAGTAGCAGTGCCACCGAGCACATAGTCAGACCCGTTCCGAAGCCTTTGAGGTAGTGTCGCCACCACCCCCTCCTCACAAAACCCATTGAGGCCATCGAGCGACCCTCCAATACCTTAATATATAGTATCGCTCCGAGTATCGGGAAGATGGTCATAAATAGTGAGCCGAGCATACTGTTCTCCGCAGAGAATATCTCATAGACGCTATCTGCTCCACCTCCAAAAAGCCCGATACAAACGCCTATCAAAATAGTGGCAAGCAACATCGAGCCGATATATATCAACGGAAAGAGTATAATCTGCCAGAGCGGGTTGGGCTTGATGCGCGCCTTAGCCGCCGAGGAGAGTATTACCGAACTGCTCCTGAAGCTATATTCTCTTTCTCCTATCTTCACTCTACAAAGCCTCCTCAATCTCCGGCAGGTCGCTTGCCGAAACATCGCGACCCTTATCGCGCTCATAGTGGCGCAGGGGGTTACGACTCATCTCGGCATAACGCTGACGATTGCGATATACATCTATCGCCATATAGATAGCATTGCGCATCGACTGTGCATCTGCCTTATCCGAGCCAGCAATATCATAGCCTGTGCCGTGGTCGGGACTGGTACGCACGATATCCAGACCTGCGGTATAGTTCACGCCATCGGGCGAGAGAGTCTTGAAGGGGGTCAAGCCCTGATCGTGGTACATAGCAACCACTGCATCGTACTTCTTCCACGCACCGCTTGCAAAGAAGCCATCTGCTGCAAAGGGACCAAAAGCAAGGATCTTCTCACCAAACGCCTCTTCGATAGCGGGCTTGATAATCTCCTGCTCCTCCTTACCCAACAGGCCACCATCGCCAGCGTGGGGGTTGAGTGCCAATACTGCAATGCGGGGAGCAACAACACCAAAATCCTCAATGAGCGAGCGATTGAGCACCTTCAAAGTACCAACAATGCCCTCCTTTGTGAGGTGTGCGCTCACCTCCGATACGGGAAGGTGGATGGTGGCGAGTGCCACACGCAGATTCTCGCTACACATAATCATCACAGGCTCGCCCTCGCGCTCAGCAGCCAGAAACTCGGTATGACCGGTGTAGGGGAAGTTCTCTCCGTGCACATTTTCCTTGTTGATAGGGGCGGTAATGAGCAGATCCAAATCACCGGCATCGATATCCTCCATCGCCTTCTGCAATGCTGTAACAGCCACCGCACCCGACTCGGCAGTTGCTCTGCCTACATCGATACGGATATCCTCCGGGCCACACTCTACAAGATTCACACGCTTGGGAGCAGCCTCGGCAGCCGACTGTACAAGAGATACGGAGAAGTTCTCCACACCCTCGATGCCACGTTTGTAAAATGCAAACGCCTTTGCAGAGCCATACACAACGGGGATGATATTATCGTAGATGCGGCTATCGGCAAGTGCTTTGATAATCACCTCTGTACCGACGCCGCCAAGGTCGCCTGCGGTGATACCTGCACGCAAAACTCTATTCTCACTCATATATTATTTCTCTGTTTTTCTCGTCAATTTTAATTTTCGTCTGCTGCTAAGAGATTGTCCGGCTCAAACTCGGGAGCCTCGAATTCGGTGCGCTCGTCCAAGCGGAAGCGGAGATATGTAATAGGAATACCCTCCGCCAAGAACTTGGTTTCGTAAGCCGTCTTAATCGACAAGGTGGGATCTGCATAGCCGGTGCCATAGATATCCTCGCAGCACTCCTCAACCGCCAAGCCGTTGACCTCAGCCACCGCACGAGTGTAGTGGTGAAGGTGTGCCGAGTCGGTTTTGAGGTTTATCGCGCCACCCTTACGCAACAACTGTGCATAGTAGCCCAGGAAGATAGGAGAGGTCAGACGCTTGTTTATCCTGCGCTTTTTGAGCTGAGGGTCGGGGAAGGTAATCCAAATCTCGTCCACCTCGCCCTCGGCAAATATCGAGCAGATATTCTCGATGCGGATGCGCAGAAAGGCTGCATTGGTCATACCCGCCTCAGTAGCGGTCTTAGCACCACGCCACATACGCGCGCCCTTGATATCGACACCGATAAAGTTCTTGTCGGTATGCTTCTCGGCGAGTGCAACGGTATACTCACCACGGCCACAGCCAAGTTCGAGCACAATAGGTGCCGAGTTGCCGAAGAATTCGTGCCAATGTCCCTTCATCGGGTGATCCTTGCGGAATACCTCTTCAAAGTCGGGCTGTACCATATTTTTGAAGGTCAGGTTCTCTGCAAACCTTCTTATCTTATCTTTTCCCATCTATCTCTGTTTTTACTTTGTTTCCTATTCTCGGGTTATGCCAATCGCCCACACACCCTCCACCCTGCGGGTCGCTGAGTGAGTGAAACGAAAGGTGTAGTTGCCCTCCTCGGCAAGCCTTACTCCTGCCACGAGCGGTTGTTCCCACTCCTGCATATACGAATGCTCCGCCTTCGGGTCGCCATAGAGCGTGGTGCGAAAGAGAGCCTGCTCGCCACTCGGAGCCTCAACCGACACGGTGAGTGCCAATGAGTCGAAATCGTAGCGCGAGTCGCTCCTCACAACAAGCCTTAGGTCGCTCAGCGAGAGTGTGTCGCTATTGGGGAGTTCGACGGCAATGCTGCGGCCTCTGGTCCAACCCTCGGGGTCGACTGAGGTAAGGGAGGTCTCAATAGGCGAGGTGCATCCAACCATAGCAAGCACAATCGCCGCCATCGTTACCACACCTCGGAGCACTCCTGCACCACCGCTAACACCACGCATCACTCTCACCACTACTCGGCTTTGGGTTTGTTCTGCTCACCACCCTTGCTACCGCCCTGCCTATTGTTGTTGTGACGACGGTTGTGGTTATTGTGGTAGTGCTTCTTCTCCTGTCGCTGACCCTCTGCGGGCTTAGCACTCTGCTGCTCGCC
Source organism: Tidjanibacter sp. (assembly GCA_017379955.1). Lineage (GTDB taxonomy): Bacteria > Bacteroidota > Bacteroidia > Bacteroidales > Rikenellaceae > Tidjanibacter. The sequence goes on from JAFNVE010000115.1 coordinate 15,730, forward strand.
ACCCTGCTGAGGTTTCTGCTCGCCCTGCTGAGGTTTCTGCTCGCCCCTGTCGGGACGCTGCTGGCGGTTGCGGTCGTTGCGGCCACGGTTATTGTTGCGCTGACGCTGCTCACCTCTCTGCTCGCCCTTCTGCTCACCACCGTTCTGGTGTTTCTGTTCGCCTGCATTGTTGTGCTTCTGCTCGCCACCCTGCTGGCTCTTGTGTTCGCCCTTGTCGTTATGCTGAGCATTATGCTGATTGTCGTTCTGCTTCTTGCCGCCCTTGCCACCGCGTTTCTTCTTGCGACGCTTGTTGTCAAAGCGCGAGATGCTGTCCTCGCCAATCACATTTACAAATTCGGGCTCCTCGACCATATTGTTCAGCGCATTCTCCGACAAGAGCTGGTCGGGCTTGCGACCCTCAGCATTGAGGCGCATAATCTCTCTAACCCTGCGCACGGAGATAGTCTTCATACCTACCAGCGAGTGGGGCTCGGTGCTAAAACTCATTGTATGGGCAAGGATATCGCTCTTGACGTGGTAGTAGTCGGCATCCATAGTCTGCAAAGGACCATTAAGACGCGGGAAGTCCTTGCGAGCGTCAATATAACTATCAAGCTCATAGACCAGACAGCATTTGAGTTTACTGCACTGACCGGCCAACTTCTGGGGGTTGAGCGATAGATCCTGATTGCGCGCCGCACCCGTAGTCACAGAGACAAACGAGGACATCCACGAGGCACAGCACAACTGACGACCACACGAGCCCAGACCACCGATGCGGCCTGCCTCCTGACGTGCGCCAATCTGTTTCATCTCTACTCGGATGTGGAACTGCTCGGCAAAGACCTTAATCAGCTCGCGGAAATCGACTCTCTCGTCGGCAATGTAGTAGAAGATAGCCTTAATCTTGTCGCCCTGATACTCCACATCGCCAATCTTCATATTGAGGTTCATATCGGCGGCAATCTCGCGGGCACGAATCATCGTGTCGTGTTCGAGAGCGATAGCCTCCTGCCAACGCTCAATATCGTAACTCTTGGCCTTGCGATAAATCTTGCGGAACTCACCGTTTTGAGGATTGAAACCCACTCTCTTCATCTGACGAGCCACCAAATCACCCGTGAGCGAAATGATACCGATATCGTGACCAGGCGACGCCTCTACAGCCACAATATCGCCCTCTTTGAGGTCGAGGTTGTGGACATTGCGGTAGTAACCACGGTGGGTGTGTTTGAAGCGCACCTCGAAAATATCGTTGGGAAGATTGTCGGGATACTCTGCCAACCAATTGGTAGAGTGGAGTTTATAACTTGAACTATGAGCCTTGGCCTCGCTACCCTCCTCGGAGGAGCAGAAGCAGCAACCACGCTCAACATTGAGCACAGACTCCTTCTTTTCGGGGCTTACGGTTTTGTTGTTATTATCGTCGTTCATTGTATTCGGTTCACTAATGTGTATAAATCATACAAAAATAGTGATTTTTTTTCGATTCATCACCACCTTTGAGGCAACTTTATGCTATTATTCAACTTTTAGTTGAAAAGAGGTGATTTTTACACATTGGTTGTACGACAAAAACCAACAGAAAACGACAGAGGGTCGTGCCAGAAAAGAGCCAAAACGAAAAAAAATTACTCGGCACGAGCAAACAAATCGTCGGATGAGAGCTGACGACGGAAACGGCGAATAAGAAGCACTGCCGCAATCGTAAGACCCGCAATAAAGCCTATCCAGAGAGCAGGTGCGCCCCACCCCACAACAAAGCAGAGCAGATAGCCGAGAGGCACATTGATAATCACATACGCCACAAGCGCAATGCGCAGAATTACAGCCACATCCTTGATACCTCGCAACAGACCTGTCGAGATACACTGCAAGCCGTCCGAGAATTGGAACAGACCGCAAAAGATGAGCAGCATACCCGCCGTACGAACCACCTCGGGGTCGTTAGTAAAGAGGAGCGGAATATGGTTACGCAGGAGTATAAACGAGAGGGCAGTAATGGTGTTCCATGCCAAGCCGACGGTATAGGAGGCTCGCGAAACAGCCTTGATTTGTGCTCTGTCGCGCGCACCGTAGGCGTGGCTGGTGAGGATAGTGGTTGCCGAGCCTATACCAACAACCATCATAAATGCCACATTTGCCATTGTCGTAGTTATCTGATTTGCAGCAATCTCCACCGTGCCAATCCAACCCATCATCAGGCTGGTGATGCAGAAGGCCGAGTTTTCGAGGGTGAGGTGTCCGGCAATGGGCAGACCCACTCGGAACAGCTCTTTGCAGTAGCGATTACCCTCGCGCGAAAGAC
>JAFNVE010000116.1 GCA_017379955.1 Tidjanibacter sp.
ACCGAGAACGCCATCCACGCCTCCGACAGCGACGAAAATGCAAGAATAGAAGCCGCACATTTCTTCACCGAAGAGGATTATTGCTTGTAAGGTATAAGATAAATAACACCGCCAAGTAGTTAAAAATACTTGGCGGTGTTGGTATTTAGAGAGTTTAGGGAGTATAGGGAATTTAGTGAGTATAAGGAGATAACTATTGGCCCCATCCTCTAAATTTTAGCACTTCGTGCAGTAAGCCAAAGCGGGGGCTTCTCTATTTCCTACCTAAGCTTCAAAAGTCGTATGATTGAGGAAATTTTAGGCGCAGATATTTTTGGGGAAGCGAGCATACTTAGGTGTATGTGAGCGAGACAAAAATAGCTGCAACACCAAATTTACCAATCAGACGGCTTTTCTATATTAGCCACCCATACAATAGTGCCCACATAATAAAACGAAGGCTTTTTCCAATTGCCATAAATAGGGCCGTGCGACCGAAATGCACCTTATAGAATCCCAAGGCAATAGCCATCAGGTCGCCCACAACGGGTAGCCAAGTGAGAAATGCAAGCAGGCTGCCCCACTTATCGACTTTTACTTTTTGGGCTTCGAGTCGTTCGCGTGTCACCTTGAACCACCGCTCAATCCACTCCCACTTGCCGAGTCTGCCGAGCCAATAGGTCGTGAGTCCGCCCGTCCAATTGCCGAGGCTTGCCATAACCACCGTCATCACAGGGCTGCCACCGAGTGCGAGCATACCCACCAGCAACACATCGCTACTGAACGGAACGACAGTCGCCGCCAGAAATGCCCCCAGAAAGAGGCCGAGGTATCCGAGTTCGAGCAGTCCCTCCATCGGCTACATAAACTTTTTGAGCAGTCCGAGTGGCGGAAAGGGAGGATAGCGCAGAGGCAGGTCGATATGGCGACCCGAAACCAGCACCGCACGGCGATTGGAGAAGGTCAGGAATGAATCCTCACCGTGATACTTGCCCATACCGCTCTCGCCCACACCACCAAAGGGTGCGTTCAGTGCAGCAAAGTGCATCACCACATCGTTAATGCAAGCACCGCCCGACGAGGTACGAGCAATCACCTCTCGGCCATCGCTCCTGCGCCCAAAGTAGTAGAGCGCCAGCGGCTTAGGATGTCTGTTCACATAGTCTATTACCTCCTCAACCCTATCGTATTCAAGCACCGGAATCACAGGGCCGAAAATCTCGTCCTGCATAACGGGACTATCGAGTGGCACATCCCTCAGCACCGTAGGAGCCAACGCAAGTCGCTCGCTATCAACACTGCCACCATAAACCACGCTGCCCGACGAGCCATCTGTATAGCCCACAAGTCGGTCAAGAGCGCGGCGAGTGATGATATGGGGATATTGTGCACTCTCCATTGCGGGCATACCATATATATTATCAAGTGCCTCAGCAAGATACCCAACAAACTTATCGGCCACCGAGCGTTCCACCCATACGTGGTCGGGAGCAATGCAGGTCTGCCCCGCATTGAAGGTCTTGCCCCACGCCACCCTGCGTGCCGCAACGCGAAGATCGGCATCCGCCGCAATGATGCAGGGGCTTTTGCCGCCCAACTCCAAAGTTACGGGGGTGAGGTGGCGTACCGCCTTAGCCATCACCTCGCGACCAATGCGCGCACTACCGGTGAATAGGATATGGTCGAACTTCTCGTCAAGCAGCCTGTCTGTCTGCTCGTGGTCGAGGCACATCATAGCCACATGTGCGGGGTCGAAGGCCTCGGCAACAATGCGCTCCATCACCGCACGCGTAGCATCCGAGGTCTGCGATGGCTTGATAACCACACAGTTGCCTGCCGCAACAGCACCTGCCAGCGGAGCGAAGGTAAGGTTTACGGGATAGTTCCACGGCGAGATAATCAGCACCAGCCCCAACGGCTCTGCCACCACGCGACAGCGCGAGGGAAAGATGGTGAGCGAGCCACGCACACGGCGCGGACGCATAAGCCTACGCAGATGTCGGCTGAGGTGGTCAATCTCAGCAAGCGCAACGCCCACCTCGCTCATATAACTCTCCCTGTCGGACTTGCCGAGGTCGGTGTAGAGTGCCTCAAAGAGTTCGTCGGTGTGTGCCACAATACTCCTGCGGAGTGCGGCAAGTGCCTTACGCCTTGCATCGAGCGAGCGGGTATGTCCCGCCGCATAGTAGGCTCTGAGGGGTGCTAATCTCTCTTTCATAATTACAATTTCTTACTGCAAAGATACAAAAATCGGGAGAGCAAATGTTTTGCCCTCCCGATATTTTACTCCAAATAAGGATTGTTTACGATTACTTTTCTGCTGTATGCTTGTATTTGAAACAAATTGCAAACACCACAGCCACCACCAAAGCGTAAGCCGCAAAGATATACCAAGCACTGCTCCATCCTGCAATCTGAGCCACGGGCTCGGTCTGCGAGTATACAAACTTATCAACGATAGCCTGCGCACCGAGAGTACCGATAGTAGCACCGATACCGTTGGTCATCATCATAAAGACACCCTGTGCGCTCGAACGGATATTCTCGTCGGTCTCGTTATCCACAAAGAGC
>JAFNVE010000117.1 GCA_017379955.1 Tidjanibacter sp.
GTTGGATATGGTCTGTTTGTATTGTTGCATTGCGCTACAAAGATACCCTTTTTTCTCTAATTTGTATCTATTTATCTCTTTTTCGGCGTGCTAAGCAGATGTCGCACACCCCACAATCTACCGCATCCTGCTGCCCGAAGTAGTTTTGTAGCAGACGACTACGGCACTCGTCGGTGTTGTTCAGATAGCGCATCATGCTCTCCAATCGCTCCACCGCCATTTCGCGTCTACGGTGGGTGCTATCGGCGGAGATAAAGAGGTCTTTCTCCTGCTCTCTCGGGAGGAGGAACATCACCAGCGGGGAGTAATTCTTTGGTACATAGCGGATAACGTGCATACGCCAGAGTTGTTTGAGCTGCTCGCGCACCATATCCTCCGTGTAGCCCGTGTGCAGTGCAATCTCCTGAACGTCAATGCTTCGCAGTTGTGTGAATATGCCGGTGTAGAGCCTCATCAGTGCGCGTAACACCCCGTCGAGTTCGCGTCGCTCGATGCGTATGGTGTAGAGGTCGTCGCGGCTCACGCAGAACATCACTCGTGCTGGATTCTCCCCCTCGTCGGTGAGTGACAGGTAGCCGTTCTGCTGCAAAATTTTCAGCGCATTCCACGCTGTCGGGCGGAAGAGTTTGTAACGCGAGGTGAAATCCTCGAAGTCGAGCACAAAGGTTGCCATCTCGCCCTCTCCGTAACCTATCTGCAAATAGTTGCATAGTTTGGTATAAACCTCCTTAATGTATTCGTTCTCAGGAAATTCGCTGCTTAGTCTTCGCATTGCTCCCGACTCCTCGTTGCCCTCGGTGAGCAGTACCGCATAACTACGCTTACCGTCACGCCCTGCACGCCCAGCCTCTTGGTAGTAACTCTCAGGCGAGGAAGGGGTATCGTAGTGGATGACAAACCTCACATCGGGCTTGTCGATACCCATGCCAAAGGCATTTGTGGCCACCATCACTCGCACCCTGCCACTCAGCCAATCATCCTGACGCATAGAGCGTTCCATTGGTGACAGGCCTGCGTGATAGTGTGTGGCATCGACCCCTTCGGAGCGCAGCCACTCGGCAAGTTGCTCGGTCATCTCGCGCGTGCGGGCATAGACGATACCCGACCCCGCAACAGAGCCGATAATGTGGAGCAATTGCTCGCGACGATTCTCGGTCTGGCGCACCACAAACGAGAGATTGGGGCGCGAAAAGTCGCTACGGAATATGTTTGGGCTCTCGAAGCGGAGGTGGTGCATAATGTCCTCTGCCACACGCTCCGTTGCCGAGGCGGTGAGTGCCAGGCATGGTGTCTCGGGGTGTGCCTCACGCAAAGCCTTGATATTGAGGTAACTCGGGCGGAAGTCGTAGCCCCATTGAGAGATACAGTGTGCCTCATCCACGGTGATGAGTGCCACACGCATCAATCGCATACGCAACGCAAAGAGGTGCGAGGCTATGCGCTCGGGGGAGATGAAGAGGAACTTCACATCGCCATAGACGCAGTTGTCGAGTGCCATCTCGATATGTCGCTCGCTCATCCCGCCGTGGAGTGCCACAGCGTTTATGTGCAGTCGGCGCAGGCTCTCGGTCTGGTCCTTCATCAGTGCCACAAGAGGGGTGACGACGATACACAGACCCTCCATCATCAGTGTCGGCAGTTGGTAGAGCAACGACTTGCCTGCACCCGTCGGCATAAGAGCAAGAGTGTCACGACGGGCGAGTACGGAGCCTATAACCTCCGCCTGACCCGGGCGCAACGACTCATAGCCCCAATACTTTTGTAGTGTGGCAATTACCTCCTGCTGGGAGTGGTTATTTGTCTGAGAATCCGACACTTGCTTGCTCTGTGGATAAATGAAAAGGCCGCCCAACATAGAGTAGGGTGGCCTTTTGTCGTGTGTGTACGCTTGTTATGCGTCGAGCGAGATAGCCTCGCTGGGGCATACGCCAGCACATGCACCGCACTCGATGCAGAGATCGGGATTGATTACATATACATCACCCTCCGAAATAGCCTCTACGGGGCACTCACCGATGCAAGTACCGCAAGCTACGCACAGATCTTCACTAATTTTGTAAGCCATAGTTGTTGTTATTAATTGTTGTAAATAGTTGTTTCCTTTCGCAAATATATCTTTTTATTTCTATTGCTCCAACTTTTGCGCCAAAATTTTGTAGGGGTTACGCCTACTTAATCATATCGAAGCGAGTGTAGGGAACAAGTACCTCGGGAATCTTGATACCCTCGGGAGTCTGGTTGTTCTCCAACAGAGCCGCTACGATTCGGGGCAGTGCAAGCGAACTACCGTTGAGGGTGTGCGCAAGTGCAATCTTCTTATCTGCCGAGCGATAGCGCAGTTTGAGTCGGTTTGCCTGGAACGCCTCGAAGTTCGACACACTCGACACCTCCAACCAACGCTGCTGTGCAGCCGAGTATACCTCAAAGTCGTAGGTCAGAGCCGAGGTGAAACTCATATCACCACCCGACAGACGCAGGATGCGGTAGGGCAGGCCAAGGCTTGCAACAATCTTCTCAACGTGCGCAACCATCTCGTCAAGAGCCTCGTAGGAGGTGTCGGGGTGGTTGATGCGAACAATCTCCACCTTGTTGAACTGGTGCAGACGGTTCAGACCGCGCACATCCTTGCCATACGAGCCGGCCTCACGACGGAAGCAGGGGGTGTAGGCGGTCAGACGGATGGGGAGATCCTTCTCCTCAACAATCGAGTCGCGGTAGATGTTGGTTACAGGCACCTCAGCGGTGGGAATCATATAGAAGTTATCGGCAGTTGCGTGGTACATCTGACCCTCCTTGTCGGGCAGCTGACCGGTGCCGAAGCCCGATGCCTCGTTAACCATGATGGGGGGCAATACCTCCAAATAACCTGCCTCGGTGTTGCAGTCGAGGAAGTAGGTGATGAGTGCGCGCTCCAAAGCAGCACCCTTGCCCTTATATACAGGGAAACCTGCGCCGGTGAGTTTTACGCCCAACTCGAAGTCGATGATGTCGTACTTCTGAGCCAACTCCCAGTGGGGGAGTGCATCTGCGCCCAGAGCGGGAATCTCGCCTGCACGCTTAACCTCCACATTGTCCTCTGCGGTCATACCGTGGGGTACAATCTCTGCGGGGAGGTTGGGGAGGGTCACGATGAGTGCGTTCATCTGCTCGGTGGTCTCCTTCATCTTGGTCTCCAACTCCTTGGAGAGCTCTTTGAGGGCTGTGGTGCGGCTCTTGGCAGCCTCTGCCTCGTCGCGCTTGCCCTGAGCAAAGAGTTTACCAATCTCCTTTGCTATTGCGTTCTGCTCTGCCAGCGAGTTGTCGAGCTGCTGCTGGGTCTGACGACGGAGGTCGTCGAGAGCGATAATCTTGTCAACTGTTTCGCGAGCATCTACGCCCTTTACTGCCAGACGCTCCAAGGTGTACTCCTTGTTATCCTTGATTTGCTTGATTGTAAGCATAGCCTTATATGGTTTTTTATTGTTTTGTTCTATTCCAAAGCGCAAAGATAATAATTTGGGAGTAAAGTTGCTCTTACTAAGTAAAAATATCAAACAAAATCCTCTTACAAGTGATTGTGGCGGGGTTTTATTATGCTAATTCCGCTATACTCTTTCCAGATTTCACTTTTTTTCTTATTTTTGCTTTTTAAAAGATGTATAAAATTACGTTAGGTTATATGAAAAGAGTATTTATCGTGGCGTTGCCCCTCTTGGTTCTCTTCGGATGCGGTGGGCGCAACCTCAATAAAATAGCACTCGAAGGTGTAGCAGATAAGCAGAGCGCATCGGTGAGTCAATCGGTTGCAGGACAGAAAGTTGCAACCCCTGCTCGTTACGGCTTTAAGGTCGTGGCGGAGTATCCGCACGCTACCTCTTCCTACACTCAGGGCCTCCTTTGGCACGATGGCTACCTCTACGAGGGTACGGGCCAATATGGGCAGTCGATGCTCAAATGTGTCCACCTTACGACAGGTACCGACATCCGCGCAATATCATTGGGTCAGAGCCTTTTTGGCGAGGGAATCACCCTGCACGGCGATAAAATCTACCAGCTCACCTGGCAGGAGGGTCAGTGCAAGGTATACCAACTCTCCGACTTCCGCCCCGTGCGCACTATCCGCTATGATGGCGAGGGTTGGGGCTTGGCTTCGGACGGAGAGCACCTCTACATGAGCGACGGCTCGGACCGAATTGTGGTGCGCGACCCCGAGACTTTCCGCGCAGTGCGCGAGTTTACAGTGCGTACTGACAGGGGCAATGTGCAGTACCTTAACGAGTTGGAGTGGGTCGATGGTGAGTTGTGGGCAAATGTCTATACGACAAATATGATTGTTCGCATCAACCCCGAGAACGGTCACGTTGTTGGCATTATCGAACTCGAAGGTTTGCAGAAGCGTGCTGACAAGTTGCCCACCGACGATGTGCTCAACGGCATTGCCTACGATGCTGCCACCGGCCGAATCTGGGTGACCGGCAAGAATTGGAACAAACTTTACGAAATTGAGTTGAAGAAAAAATGATTTTCTCGCAAAATAAGAGCATAGAGCAGTTGATGGCTGAGCGTATCCTTGTGCTTGATGGCGCAATGGGTACGATGATTCGCACCTACAACCTTTCGGAGGAGGATTTCTCCGCAGGGGAGTTTGCGGGGTGGAGTGTGCCACTGGTGGGGTGCAACGACCTGCTCTGCACCACTCGTCCCGATGTTATCGAGGCTATCCACGAGCGATATATCGCTTCGGGTGCCGATATCATCACTGCCAATAGTTTTAACTCCAATGCCATATCGCTTGCCGACTACGGCTTGCAGGAGTATGCCCGCACTATTGCTCGCAATGCGGCGGCGTGTGCGCGCAGGGTGGCCGACAGGGCTATGCTTCGCAACCCCGCGCGTCAGCGTTTCGTGGCTGGCTCGGTGGGGCCTACCAGCAAGTCGCTCTCGATTGCTTCGGATGTCGACAATCCCGCCCACCGCGATATAGATTTTGCTACCCTCTCGGCGGCATACCGCGAACAGATTGAGGGACTTATCGAGGGTGGCGTGGATGTTTTGCTCATCGAAACCTGCTTCGACACCCTTAATTGCAAGGCGGCTATCGTGGCTGCCGATGAGGTGTTTGAGAAGATAGGGCGCAAGTTGCCCATTATCATCTCCGCATCGCTCACCAGCAGTGGTCGATTGCTGAGTGGTCAGACCATTGAGGCATTCTTGGTAACCATTGCTCACGCCCAACCTTTGGCGGTGGGTTTCAACTGTTCGTTTGGCGCAAGGCAACTCTACCCCCACGTCTGCCGTCTGGCCGAGGTGTCGGAGTTTGCCGTGTCGCTCTATCCTAATGCGGGACTTCCCAACCTTGCGGGTGGCTACGACCAAAGCCCCGATATGATGGCTGCCGATGTTGAGCCTCTGCTCCGTGAGGGACTTGTGAATATTATTGGTGGTTGCTGTGGCACCACCCCTGAACATATTGCCGCCATTGCCCACGTTGTGCAGGGCTACTCGCCTCGCAAGGTAAGCCAACAGGCTAAGGTGACTCGCTACGCAGGATTGGAGCCGTTGGTGGTGAGCCGTGAGCGCAATTTTGTCAATATCGGCGAGCGTACCAATGTGGCAGGCTCTGCCAAGTTTGCGCGTCTGATTCGTGAGGAGCGTTATGATGAGGCGCTGAGCATAGCACGCGGACAGATTGAGTCGGGTGCTCAGATTATCGATATCTGCTTCGACGATGGTATGATTAATGGCCCCGAGGCGATGGCGCGTTTCCTCAATCTGGCAGCTGCCGAGCCTGAGATTGCACGAGTACCGTTTATGATTGACTCCTCGTCGTGGGCAACCGTTGAGGCTGGCTTGTGCCGTGTGCAGGGCAAGCCCGTGGTGAACTCCATATCGCTCAAAGAGGGTGAGGAGGAGTTCCTGCGTCGTGCGCGCTTGTTGCGCCGCTATGGTGCTGCGGTGGTTGTTATGCTCTTCGACGAGCGTGGACAGGCCGATGTGCTGGCGCGCAAGGTGGAGGTTGCCGACCGCGCTTGGCGACTGCTCCGAAGTATAGATTTCCCTGCCGAAGATATCATCTTCGACCCCAATATCCTGGCTGTGGCTACGGGCATAGCCGAACACGATGGCTACGGCCGCGACTTTATTGAGGCGTGTCGCCATATCAGCACTACGATGGAGGGCGTGCAGATTAGCGGTGGCGTGAGCAATCTCTCGTTTGCCTTCCGCGGTATCGCTCCGTTGCGTGCCGCTATGCACTCCGTTTTCCTCTACCACGCAATCGAAGCGGGTATGTCGATGGGTATTGTAAATCCCTCGACTATCGCTATTTATGATGATATCGAGCCTTCGCTCCGCGAGGCGGTTGAGGATGTTGTGTTGGCTCGTAGGGCTGATGCTGCCGAACACCTTTCGCAGGTTGCACAGCAGATGCGAGAGCAGAGCGCAAGTGGCACTGTGCAGGTGGCTACGACCGAGCAGTGGCGCAGTGGCACTCCTGCCGAGCGTATTCGCCACGCTATGGTGAGCGGTATTGCCGACTATGTGGCAGAGGATGCGTTGGAGGCTGCTGGACAGATGTCGCCTTTGGAGGTGATAGACAATATATTTATGCCCGCCATGGAGTATATTGGCGAGCAGTTTGGCAGTGGCAAGATGTTCCTGCCGCAGGTGGTGAAGAGTGCCCGAGTGATGAAGAGTGGCGTGGGCGTGCTGATGCCTCTGCTTGGTGAGCAGGGTGGCCGCTCGGTTGGTAAGGTGCTGGTTGCTACCGTCAAGGGTGATGTTCACGATATAGGTAAGAATATTGCAGCCGTTGTGATGAGTTGCAATGGATATGAGGTTGAGGACCTGGGCGTAATGATTGAGGCCGAGAGAATTGTGGCACGCGCTGCCGAGTGGGGCGCAGATGCTATCGGTCTTAGCGGACTGATTACCCCCTCGTTGGAGGAGATGAGTGCAGTGGCTGCCGAGGCAGAGAAACAGGGGCTCTCGATTCCGATTATCATCAGTGGTGCAACAACCTCTGCACTCCATACGGCAGTGCGAATTGCACCGCGCTATTCGGGTGCTGTGGTCTATTGTCGCGATGTGGCCGATAATGTGGCTGCTTTGCAAGCATTGTTGGGTGCGGAGCGCGAAGAGTATATTGCCGAGTTGAAAGAGCGTCAGAGTGCTCTGCGAGATGAGTGGGCTGAGAATAATATCCCATTGTTGCCCCTTGCTGAGGCACGACAGAGAGGATACAAGAAGTCTGCTGATAAGGTTGTTAAACCAAAATGCGAGGGCGTTTTCCATATCGAAGATATCACTATCGGTGAGGTGAGGAGGATGATTGATTGGAGTTTCTTCTTCTCATCGTGGAAGGTGGCGGGTCGCTACCCTGAGATTTTCGACCACCCTGAGCGAGGTGAGGAGGCCCGCAAACTCTTTGCCGATGCAGAGAGGATGCTTGATAGGATTGAGAGCGAAAAACTACTTATCCCGACCGCTATTGTAGGCATTCTGCCTGCTCGTGGCGAGGGCGACGATATAGTTGTAGGCTCAACAAGATTGGCGCAGTTGCGCAATCAGAGTGCTGAGGCGGAGGCCAACTACTCACTTGCCGATTGGGTATGCCCCGCGGGTGATTGGATTGGCGCATTTGCCGTAAGTGCAGGCGTGGGCTTGGAGGCGTTGGAGAGCGACTATCGCAAGGCGGGTGACGACTACTCGGCGGTGATGGCGAAACTCCTTGCCGACCGACTCACCGAGGCTCTGGCTGAGGTGGTGCATAGCCGTGTGCGTCGCACTTTGTGGGGCTATGAGAGTGGTGCAGAACTCTCGCGCGAGGAGATTATTGAGGGCAAGTATCAGGGTCTGCGTATGGCTTTTGGCTATCCTGCGTGTCCCGACCACTCACTCAAACGCGAGGTCTTTGACCTGCTTGGTGTGGAGCAGAAGAGCCCCCTTCGCCTGACGGAGAACTATATGATTAACCCCGGTGAGTCGCTCTGCGGACTTATGTTTGCCGACGCCGAGATGGAGTATTTCTCGGTAGGCCGTATCTCGGCCGAGCAGCTTGCCGATTACAGCCATAGACGCGGACTTAGCGAAGAGGAGATGGCAAAGATTATAGCAAAAAACATAAAGAGATAACCCAAACTCACAGAGTATGAGAATTATAGATATTATCGACCAGAATATATCGGCAGGCTCCTGCCAATTTACCTTCGAGGTCTTGCCTCCACTGAAAGGCGAGGGTACAAGCCGAATCTTTTCGGCTATCGACACCCTTGCGCCACTCGGGCCTGCATATATCAATGTGACCAACCAGCGCGAGGCTATCAAGACCGAGTTTGACGCTGAGGGTAACCCTCGTCGCAGAGTGTATCGCCATCGCCCGGGTACTGTCGGTATCTCGGCAGCGATTGCCAAGAGGTATAAGATTGAGGTTGTGCCTCACATAATTTGTGGCGGTAACTCACGCTATCAGATTGAGGATTTGTTGATTGACCTCGACTTTCTCGGTATGCACAATGTGTTGGCTCTGCGTGGCGATGGTATGAAGGATGAGCGCGGATTTATCCCTCATCCCGAAGGCTATGCTCACGCAGATGAACTTGTCGAGCAGATTGTGGCGATGAACGGAGGCCGATTTATCGATAACGAGGTGGAGGATTGCCACCGCTCGAAATTTTGTATTGGTGTGGCAGGCTATCCCGAGAAACACAAGGAGTCGCCCGATATGGAGAGCGATATCGCCCGATTGAAGGCTAAGGTAGATGCGGGTGGCGAGTATGTCGTAACCCAGATGTTCTACGACAACGCTAAGTTCTTCGACTTTGTGCGTCGTTGTCGCGAGGCTGGTATCAAGGTGCCCATTATCCCAGGTATCAAACCCCTCTCGACAATTGCACAACTCGATGTACTGCCCAAGGTGTTCAGCATTGAGATTCCCGAGGAGTTGGAGCGCGCGGCTCGCAAGTGCAAGGACTCGGATGCGGTGAAGCATGTGGGTATTGAGTGGGCAACGATGCAGGCTGCCGAACTCAAACGCGCCGGTCTGCCAATCATCCATTTCTATACTATGGGCCGTACTGAGAATGTTGCCCGAATTGTGAAAAATGTGTTTTAATCGCAATAGTTAAAGATACGCTAAACCAAAATGAGCAAAAAAATGTTTGAGGAGTCGTTGGCCGATTTTGTGGCTCTCTATCGCCTCTACTGCGATCTGCATCGCAACCCTGAGTTGTCGTTTGTGGAGTGGAAGAGTGCCGAGCGCATAGCCACTTTCCTGCGTGAAGAGGGTATCGAGGTGCGCTCCGTGGCGGGCAGTGGATTGCTTGCTGTGGTGCGTGGTGAGTTGCCCGAGGTGGGTGAGAGACCGCGTGCGGTGGTGCTGCGTGCCGAGTTGGATGCTCTGCCCGTAACCGAGAGTGCTACTGCCGAGATTCGTTCCGAGCGCGAGGGTGTGATGCACGCTTGCGGTCACGACCTCCACTCTACCGCTTTGGTGGGTGCTCTGTTGTTGCTCAACAGACGTAAGAGTGAGTTCTCGGGCGTGGTCTTTGGGCTCTTCCAGCCTGGCGAGGAGTGTAACCCGGGTGGTGCTTCGATGGTCTTGGCTGAGAATCCCTTCGAGGAGTATGATGTGGTGGCTGCTCTGGCTGAGCACTCGGAGCCGGCACTGCCTACGGGATGCTTTGGCTTCCGTGGTGGCAGATATATGGCGTCGAGCGACGAATTGCGCTTTACGGTGCGTGGCAAGGGAGGCCATGCGGCACTGCGCGAGGGTATGATTGACCCCGTGCCTGCTGCTGCCAAGTTGATTGGTATGCTGCACGAGATACCCGCTTTGGCACCCGATAAGAGCGTGCCGACTATCTTGTCTATTGGCAAGGTTGAGGCTGCGGGGGCTACCAATGTGGTGCCCGACGAGGTCTATATGGAGGGTACTATGAGAGCCTTTTCGGAGGAGTGGCGCAGGGAGATTAAGGCTCTGATTCGTAAGATGGCTGCCGAGGTGGAGGCGCAGACGGGAGTGCAGGTCGATGTTAATATCAGTGATGGCTACCCCTGTGTGGATAATGATAAGGCGTTGACAGAGAGGGTGCGGGCAATTTGCTCTGGACTCTTTGGCGAGGAACAGACCGTATCGCTTGGTCTCAGACCTACGGCAGATGACTTTGGCTTTATCGCTGGTCGTTACCCCTCGGTCTATTATAGATTGGGTGTTGGTGGCGATGGCGAATATTTCCGCGAGGGTAGGGCAGGCAAGTTGCACAGAGCAGACTTTTGTCCCGATAAGAGGGCTATTGGTTTTGGCTCGATGATGCTTGCCTCGGCTGCGCTCGATATATTGTCTAACAAGTAACGAACTACGGGATGTTATTCAAAAACGAGATAAAATATATAAAAGGACTTTCGGAGCGTACGGCACGCACGGACTACGGTCGCTTTGTTGTCGAGGGCGACAAGATGGTCGGCGAACTCATGGATGCAGGGTTGGAGGTGGAGA
>JAFNVE010000118.1 GCA_017379955.1 Tidjanibacter sp.
GCAAGCAGACTCTGCCCTCGCTTAATCGCAACGTTCCCATTATTCTCAAATTTCCCATCACTCCCATAAACAACAATCGAGAGTAGTTCAATACTACTCTCGATTGTTTATCATTTTGAATCTTGAATTTTGAATTTTGAATTCAAAAAGTCAGATAATCGAGCTATTTTTAGGCGAAGGGGTCTCGGGGGAAGCGAAGCATACTTATCGTATGTGAGCAATCCCCGAGGCCCCTTTAACACCAAAATAGCCGATTAGATGGCTTTTTACTTTGCAGTCAATTGCAGAGCCTGCAAGTAGGTGGTATTCATACCTGTATTGCCCTGTTGGTTGGTAACCTTGATGGCTTTAACCTTGCCCGAGGGGGTGAATTTGAGGCGGCCATTGAGCAGGTCGCCTGCCTTTGTGTAGTTAACGCCATCGGCACTCACCTCAACAATGCCCTTAGTGAAGATATTATCAGGGAAGTAGGTGTAGCCGGTAATCACCTCAACCGAGCCGAACTCCTGCACATTATCAAAGGTAAACAGGAACCAATCGCCCACCTTAGGAGCCTTGGTAGTATGAGCGTTGGTGCCAATCTTATATTTGGTAATCACCTCCTCGCCACGGCCGGCAAGAGTCATCGACGATGAGAATTTAACCGCAGGGGTGATATATTTCACCTTCTCAACCTCGGGTGCAGCTGCACGGTAGAGAATACCCATATTGTCCATACGCTTATAGTGAGCACCTGTCAGACGGCCCTCAAAGTCGGTCCACTCGCGTTTCTCGGGCTGAGTCCAGGCAACCTCCGAAAGACCGCACACGCGGGGGAAGGTCTGGTAATCCAGGTAGTTCTCATAGTGTGGCTTGCTCGACAGATACACCTCGCTCCAAAATGCGCCCTGTACGCCGTAGACATTTTTCATCTGCTCGGGGGTAAAGCCAAGTTTATCAAACTCAAACGAATAGGTAGTCTTAACATCGAAGGTGTTTGCCCATGTAAAACCAGGCTCTGCGGCACTCTGCTTCATATCGAAGTAGAAGTAGTAGGCAGGCATAACGATAGTCTTATATCCCTTGGCGGTTGCATCGAGGCAGGCATCTACATCCTCCCAGCCCGAAACAAGCACATCCTTAGTGAGGTTATCACCATTGATAGCCTCGTTCCATACAACAGCGGTCTTATCCAGACCTTCGAGCACCTTCACAAGACGCGAGAGGAAGTAACCCTCCAACTCGTGGCCACTCTTCAAACCCTCCTTGCGCATCAACTCGCGGCACTCGGGGCAAGCCATCCACTGCGACATATTCACCTCGTCACCACCCAAGTGGAAATACTTGGAGGGAAAGAGAGCCGCAAGTTCGGTCAGCACATCGCCAAGAAGTTCGTAGTTCTCCTCACGCGAAGCGCACCACACATTGCCATTGTGCGAGGTGGAGCAGAGAATCTCAGGGTGCACATTGGCAGCTGCAAGGCTGTGGCCGGGAAGGTCAATCTCGGGAATAATCTCAATATTGCGCACCGCAGCATACTCAATAACCTCGCGAATATCGTCCTGAGTGAAATAGCCGCCATACTTCTCATCCCAAGCACCAAGCGTAGCCTTCACGGGCGAGTCACCACCACGGAAGCCACCAACCTCAGCAAGCTCGGGGTGCGACTTAATCTCTACGCGCCAGCCCTGATCGTCAGAAAGGTGCCAATGGAGAGTGTTGATTTTGTGGTAAGCAATATTGTCGATAAAGCGCATCACCTCCTCTTTGGGCATAAAAGTACGAGCGATATCGAGATGCTGG
Source organism: Tidjanibacter sp. (assembly GCA_017379955.1). GTDB lineage: Bacteria > Bacteroidota > Bacteroidia > Bacteroidales > Rikenellaceae > Tidjanibacter. Next base: position 1,783 of record JAFNVE010000118.1, read on the forward strand.
CCACGGAACTCAAAGCGGGGATAATCCTCAACCATCATAGCGGGGAGTGCGGTGGGGGTATCGTAGCCCTTGGCATAGACTTCGGCAGGGAATACCTGCAAGAGAGTCTGTACGCCATTGAATACGCCACCGTAGTCCTTACCCTCGACCACTACGCCACCCTTCTCGATAGTGAGTCGGTAGCCCTCGGCGGGGATATCCATATTTTCGTTCACAGAGAGGCTGATAGCACCCTTGCGAGGTTTGCCAGGCTTTACTATCTTGCCTTTCTGCTCAGCACTGCCGAGATACTCATCGAGGTAAATTGCAATAGCCTCAACATCTGCCGAATAGTCGATAGCACTCTTGGGCGAGAATACAAACTCACCCTCGGTGGCTGTAACCTCCACGGGCAAAGGAAGGAACTCTGGCTGCTCGGCATATACCTCTGGCTCTACCGAACAACTTGCAAGTGATACGGCACACAAAAGAGCCGCAACGGATAAAATTTTCTTCATAATAATTAAGTAATATTTAGGTGTGGTAAAATTTTAAAAGTATAAGACAAAAATAACCATTTTTCGGCAACTAACAATTATCTTTGCAAAGTAAAAACAGAAAACGCTTATATATAATAATATGTACGACAAACAACTGACCGCTCTGGAAAGAGTATTGGAGATTATGGACCGCCTGCGCAAAGATTGCCCTTGGGATAGAGAGCAAACCTTCACCTCGTTGCGCAACAACACCATCGAGGAGACCTACGAACTTACCGAGGCCATCACCACAGGCGATATGGATGGTATCAAAGAGGAACTTGGCGACCTGCTGTTGCACATCGTATTCTACTCGAAGATGGGTAGCGAGGAGGGCGCATTTGATATTGGAGATGTATGTAACGCATTGTGCGACAAACTCATCTATCGCCACCCCCACGTCTTTGGCGATGTGGAGGCTGAGGGTGCTGAACAGGTAATCCACAATTGGGAGTTACTGAAAATCAAGGAGAAGGCAAAGAAGGCTCGCAAGGCTGAGCAGGGTGTACTCTCGGGCGTACCTCGCAGCCTGCCCGCCATGGTAAAGGCTTTCCGCGTAGGCGAGAAGGCTGCATCTGCCGGCTTCGATTGGGAGCAGAAGGAGGATGTATGGGCTAAGGTTAAAGAGGAGGTTGGCGAGGTCGAGGAGGCTATCCGCAGCGGCAACCAAAAGGATATCGAGGGCGAGATTGGCGACCTCTTCTTCGCATTGATTAATATGTCGCGCCTCTATGGTGTAGACCCCGAGAACGCATTGGAGCGCACCAATCTGAAATTTATCGACCGCTTCCACCATATCGAGAAACAGAGCGCACTGATTGGTCGTCGTATGGCTGATATGTCGCTTGCAGAGATGGACGCTCTGTGGGACGAGGCAAAGAGAAAAGAGTTAAACAAATAAAATAATATAGAAATGGCTTTGATTAAGAGTGTCAGGGGTTATACTCCCGAGATTGGCGAAAATACTTTTGTAGCAGAGAACGCTACTATCGTTGGCAATGTAAAGATTGGTCGCGACTGCGGCATCTGGTTTGGCTCGGTTATTCGTGGCGATGTAAATGCAATCACCATTGGCGACCGTACAAACATCCAGGATGGTGCAGTGATTCACACACTCTATGATGGTTCGCCTTCGCCCTCGCAGACTCACATTGGTAACGATGTATCGGTGGGTCACAATGCAATTATCCACGGTGCGACAATCGAGGATAGTTGTCTTATCGGTATGGGTGCCACTGTGCTGGACAATGCTGTTGTAGGCAAGGGTTGCATAATTGCTGCAAATGCTTTAATTTTGTCTCGCAGTATTTTGGAACCCTACGGTGTATATGCGGGAGTACCGGCCAAACGTGTGAAAGATATTACTCCCGAACAGCAGAAGAACATTGTCGAGCGTACAGCAAGAGATTATATGCTCTACGCCTCGTGGTTCAAGGAAGAGTAGAATTTTGAGGGAGTGCCCAGCAAACAGGCAAGACACTCTCTATTTCTTTGAGGTTGTATAAAAAGAGTGATTTTCAGGAGGAGCATAACAAGTAAATCACCCTATTAGACAACTTCACACACATAATCCGTGCAACAATGAAAAAAGGGTCCAAAAAGTACAGAAATCTAATCGTCAACCTGCTTATCTCGCTGGTTGTCTGCTTGATTATCAACTTTTCATATCTTGTAACTCTGTTACTTGAAAGTCGTATGCAGGAGCAGACACCTCCCCCGCCCATAGAGCAGGTACAGCAGAACGATCACGACCGTGGTCGTCGCGACAATCGCGATATGGATGAGTATCTGCGACGCACACAGCGTCAGGCAGAGCGTATGGTGGAGGACTTCATCAACAATATGAGCGACACCTCCCGTATGCACCTCGACTCTCTTTATCAGAGTATCGATGCAATTCGCCAGCACTGGAAGGTGCTCGACACGGAGGCTCGTATCCAGGACTCTTTGCGTGTGGCAATAGCAGACACTCTTGGCAGCAAGAGCACGATGAGTAACTTTGTCCGAGAGGACCAATGGCGAGAGCAATTTGGAGGGATGCACCCTGCCGAGTATTTCCGCAGACAGAATAATCTGATGATGGCGATGGATGTCTTATTCTACTTTGCCATCTGCTTCCTGATGCTCACCATTGCTACAATTGATATCGACCGCAAGCGTTTTGGGTTTATCAAGAGAGTATTGTGTTGCTTGGCTATTGCCGTTGTAGCCTATTTCACTGCTCCGCAGATGACCTGGGGTGGCCGAATAATCATCCAATTGCAGTCGTTCAGCCTGATGAACGCAATGCTGCTATTGAAACTCTCAATCGTACTTGCCATTGCAATCTTTTACAGCAAGGTGTACGACCTTATCAATCAAAAGCAGAAGATGGAGATGGAGAACGAGATGCTCAAGAGTGAGAACCTGCTATCGCAGTACAATGTCCTGCTCACTCAGGTCAACCCTCACGTCTTCTTCAACTCGCTCAACTCGCTCTCTATGCTGATTCGCGAGGAGAAGAATAGTTCGGCACTCACCTACATTGACCGTATGTCGGACACCTTCCGCTACATCTTGCAGAACGGACAGACCGGTATGACCACGCTGGGCGATGAGTTGGATTACATTGAGGCATACAAGTACCTCTTTGAGATTCGTTATGCGGGTAAATTCTTTGTCGATATTGATGTTGACGAGAGCCTCCGCACCCGCCGAATCCCCACTCTGTCACTCCAACCGCTGATTGAGAATGCCGTTAAGCACAACACTATAACCAGCAGCCGCCCGCTCCACGTCAAGATTAGTGTAGAGGGCAATAGCGTTGTGGTTTCCAATAAGATAGCACCCAAAGTGGAGCAGGATGGCACAGGTATCGGACTGAGCAACCTCGACAGCCGCCACCGACTGCTCACTGGCAAGGGCATAACAATTTTGAACGACGGAGAGACCTTTACCGTAAAGTTGCCTCTCTCAAAATAACACACCCGAAGATGAAAGTTTTAATCATTGAAGACGAGACAGCTGCCGCCCTCAACCTGCGTTCACTGCTTGGGCACGAGTTCCCAGAGGTGGAGATTGTGGCGATGACCGAGAGTATTGTCGAGACTGCCGAGTGGTTTGCTGCTGGTGGCTCTCCCGACCTCGTCTTTATGGATATACATTTGGCAGACGGAAACGCCTTCAAGATTTTTGAGCGCACAGAGATTTCGTGCCCGATAGTCTTCACTACTGCTTACGACCAATATGCACTCCAAGCATTCAGGGTAAATAGTATCGACTATCTGCTCAAACCCATCAAGGCAGATGACCTGCGTCGAGCTATCACCAAATTTGAGCGACTGAGTGGTGCCGAGCGCACAGACTACACAGAGAAGGTCAACCGTCTTGCGCAGTCGCACTCTGAGCAGAATAGCACTCAGCAGAACTTCCTGATTCACGTCAAGGATAAAATTGTGCCACTGTCGAAGGATGATATAGCATTTTTCTATACCTCGCAGGAGCGTGTGTCGGTCTACACAATGAGTGGCGAAAACTACCCGATGATGGGTTCGCTCGAAACCATTATGGGCAGACTTCCCGAGAGTGAGTTCTTCCGCGCCAACCGTCAGTATATTATCTCCCGCAAGGCGATAAACGATATTTCAGTTTGGTTTGGGAGCAGGTTGAGCGTAAATCTTTCGGTGGCAATCCCCGAGAAGATTATCACCAGCAAGGCGCGAGTACCCGAATTCAAGGCCTGGCTTGCGGGCAACAAAGAGTAATTTTGAGTAAGTCAAAGCCAAGAAACAGCTCCAAAGTAGACGATATTTGTAAAACCAAGTGTATAAAAAAGTCGGTTCGCCGATAGCGAAGGTCACTTCGCCCCGCCATTTGGTCGTTTCACCCCCGAAGGTATATTATTAATACTTTTGGGGGTTATCTTTGCAAC
>JAFNVE010000119.1 GCA_017379955.1 Tidjanibacter sp.
TCATCCTGAGCCAGGATCAAACTCTCCATTGTAATTAAAATGAATTGTATTGTTAGAGTCCTGACTACTTAAATTTCCTTTAAAGGAATTGAACTGAACTTTTTCTTCTGCATTACTTTTTCTCTCAGAAAAAACCAATAAGTCAAAGAACCGTTTTCTTAAAGCACCTTCGAAAAGGCGCTAAAAAATTTCGCCGTTTTAAGTGGCGAATCGGACTGCAAAGATAAAACAACTTTTTTTAATCTCCAAATCTTTTTTCAAGATTTTATTTTCAAGAACTAAATTTGGTTGTGCTTTATCTTGTTAAGCGGGTGCAAAAGTAGCGACTTTTTTGATATCTGCAAACTTTTTTAAACTTTTTTTGCATCTTTTTTAAACTTTTTTTGCAAACCACAATTCCAAACAACACCTATTTAATTGACAATCAGCAATATCGCCAATTCTTGCAAAACAACCCTCAATTTAGCACTTTTGCCTGCCAAATGCCACAAAACATAGTTACAGGCCCGAACAATGCCTCAGAAAAAAAATCGTTCACATTGTCATTTTTCATCCAGATTCCCTATACCTATTATATATATAGGAGATTTGGCACATCACTTGCCACAAAAATTCTTCAACAAAAAAGTAAAAGCACACACAAATTGAGCCAACACGCCATCGCTATTCGGCAAAAAAAAGTTATCTTTGCATCTCTAAAAATATGAAACGACTACTCTACATACTCAGTTTTGCGCTACTCTTCACTCTCTTTTCAGGGAGCGAAGTGCAGAGGTGTGTAGAGAAAAGCGAGCAGACAGGGCTGATTCTTTCGGAGGCAGTGCCCACCGCCGACCTCTTTCGCGCGGGTGACAGCACCATCTCCCTCCCCACAAGCGAGGGTTCGGTGACCCAGCAGCGCACCTCACAGAGCACGGCACGCAGGGTTAACAACAGCCTCCTATCTCGCAAATCAATTGTTGCAAGCAGCTATTCATCTTCAAATTTGGCTTTTGTGCGGAGTGTTATCCCTGTTCCGGCAGGAGATATCGCAACGACAGACTACTACGTCTATCGACTCCGTCACATCATTATTTAGCCTCATTTTCTTCATATATATATTATAGGTATGGAATCGCACACTATGTTGTAGTGCGAACTATGCCCTATGGCCGCTATGGCCACCGAACATTATTCACATACAAACAAAAACAAAGATGAAGAAAATTGACAAGGAGATCTATCGTTGCTCCAAACAGATTAAACGTAAATATACAAATTCGCTCAAATGGATTATTGCCGGTGCGGTGTGCTGTGTCGCACTCATCATCAATATTGAGTCGGTATGGCTCAATGCACTCTTTATGACAATTGGCTGGACGGGAGTTGCTATTTTGGTATCGGTAGCACTCTTCTACTTGGTAGGCGACTGTTGCCGTCCTGTATATCGTCCATCGGGCGAGGAGATGGTGCGCAAGGAGATCTACTTTGAGTGCGGTCAGGTGCCATTGCTTAAAACTCTCCTGGAGAACAAAAATCTGGCAGCAATCGAGAGCCAACCACGCAGCTTTACCCCGAACATCCTCTTTGTGACCTACTCGGAGTCATCTGGCAAACTCATATGTGCGCAGTTGCTCGACAATTCAGGTGCGAGTCCTCGCCCAATTTCGGAGATTGCTATCATTGAGAAGTAGTTTATTCACCTAAAAAAGAGAAAAAAATGGAGAAAAAATTAATAGACGAGGTGCTGGCCGAGGTTGCACCCGACAAAATCGTTATGCATCGTCGTTCGCCCTTGGCGGCAATCATTGTGTTGCTGGTGGGCATTGCGCTACTCATATTAAACTTCACTGCATCGGGCGATAATGAAAGTGGTCTGCAAGCGGGTGCTGCATTAGGGGGCGTTGTGGCCTGCGGAGTGGGCGTTGCGATGTTAATCCTCGCCTTCACAGGCAAGAAGAACAGGCCTTACAGTATAGCCGAGCGAAAAGCACTGCACAAGACCACCACTTTCTATTCGTTCGCAGACCGCGACAAGGTGGCAGAGGCAGTTCGCAACAATGACCTCAAAGCACTTGCCAAGTTACCCACAAGTCAGAGTGCAGCCGTTCTGCACATATGCTGGGCTACCCCATCGGGCAAACTGCGCGTAGAACAGGTGCAGGAGTATATCCCCCACCGCTACGAGCCGGTGACTGAGGTTCTGGTACGTCAGGCCAAGTAACGCAGACACAAAAAAATATTGGACTAAAAACAGAGAAGGCTGAGCAAACTCGTTGCTCAGCCTTCTGCTTTATCGGCGAAGGGAAAAATCCTAATAGTTCTTCGCGAAGATTACGCGACGCTTGCTGGGCTTGCCACTGAATACGCAGACGCCATCCTCCTCGGGGCTATCGAGAGGAATACAGCGCAGGGTTGCCTTGGTAGCCTCCTTGATAGCCAACTCGGTCTCGGTAGTGCCATCCCAATGAGCATAGATAAAGCCACCCTTGGTCTCGAGCACCTCTTTGAACTCCTCCCAAGTATCAACCTTGGTAATCATATCGTCGCGGTGAGCCTTTGCCTTCTCGAAAATCGAGGTCTGCATATCTGCCAGGATTGCCTCAACATTCTCAACAATACCCTCAACGCTTACGCTCTCCTTAACCAGAGTATCGCGGCGCATCAATTCGATAGTGCCATTTGCCAAGTCACGGGGACCCATAACCAAACGCACAGGCACACCCTTCAACTCATACTCAGCAAACTTGAAGCCCGAGCGTACATTGTCGCGGTTGTCCACCTTAACGCTGATACCCTTAGCACGCAGGGGGGCAGCAATCTTCTCCAACTCCTCGGTCATCTTAGCAAGCTCCTCCTCGCCCTTGTAGATAGGAATCATCACCACCTGGATAGGTGCGAGTGCGGGAGGCAGTACAAGACCGTTGTTGTCCGAGTGAGCCATAATCAGCGCACCCATCAGACGGGTCGACACACCCCACGAGGTAGCCCAAACATAGTCGAGAGTACCCTCCTTGGTTGCGAACTGCACATCAAATGCCTTTGCGAAGTTCTGGCCGAGGAAGTGCGAAGTACCACTCTGCAATGCCTTACCGTCCTGCATCATCGCCTCGATGGTGTAGGTATCAACTGCACCTGCAAAACGCTCGTTCTCGCTCTTGTGACCAACGATAACGGGGAGAGCCATATATTTCTCGGCAAAGTCGGCATATACCTTAATCATCTTCTGTGCCTCCTCGATAGCCTCAGCCTCGGTAGCGTGTGCGGTGTGACCCTCCTGCCAGAGGAACTCAGCGGTACGGAGGAAGAGACGGGTACGCATCTCCCAGCGAACTACGTTAGCCCACTGGTTGCAGAGGATGGGCAGGTCGCGATAAGACTGAATCCAGTTCTTATAGGTGTTCCAGATAATGGTCTCCGAGGTGGGACGAACAATCAACTCCTCCTCCAAACGAGCATCGGGATCGACAACAACTCCACCCTCGGGTGCATTTTTCAGACGGTAGTGGGTAACCACTGCGCACTCCTTAGCGAAGCCCTCAACGTGTGCTGCCTCGCGGCTGAAAAAGGACTTGGGGATAAACAGAGGGAAGTATGCGTTCTGGTGACCGGTAGCCTTAAACATACCGTCCAACACACTCTGCATCTTCTCCCAAATAGCGTAACCATAGGGCTTGATAACCATACAGCCGCGAACAGCCGAATTCTCGGCCAGACCTGCCTTTACGACAAGGTCGTTGTACCACTGCGAGTAGTTTTCCTCACGAGGGGTCAGCTCTTTCAACTCTTTTGCCATCTTTTGACTCTGATTTATATATTATTTTCTCTGTTACGTCGTTATGTAGTTAAGGGCCACGCTTTCGCATAAGGGCGCAAAAACCGACACAAAGGTAATTTTTTTTTCTGAAATACACATAATATGGCTATCTTTGGTGCGAAAGGTGAGCGATTTTAGGGGCAAAAGCAACGAAAAGCCCCCTTTATGCATCATTATTGTAGAAACACCAATGTTGCACCCGCCCTGTCAGGGGTCAGGGAGGCGAACACCAAAACAGAAAAGATTATGAGAAAGGTTAGTAAGATATTGGCAATGATGGCTCTGGGAGCCACCTTTGTTACCTTGCAGAGTTGTACTTCGATGATGCTCTCTGCAACATCCTCCTATATTGGTGACGATATGTATGTCACCCACGACCGCGCAGCCATCCAGTCGCGTATTGCACGCGAGCAGGAGGCAGCCCGCAAAGCCGAGGAGGCACGCATCGCACAGATGGAGGCACTCGTGGCCGCCGCTGATGCCGATGCAGAGATTGATGCAATTCTGGGTGTTGGTGCTGGCAGCAACTCCTACGACTCGATTTTGGCCGACGACTACGAGAGTGCCTACGAGCGTCGACTGAGAGGTTTCAGTTCGTCGACTTATAATATGCCGTCGAGTTACTACAACTACCGCACCAGCGACGCCTACTTCTATGCAAGTAGCTACGACCCTGCATTTTACAATGTAATGGTTATGGGCGATCAGGTGTGGGTTGAGCCTCGCTACATCACCTCGATGTTTGGCACTTGGGGTATGCCCTCGCTGGCTCTGACGCTCTCGATAACCCCCTATGGCTTCGGGTATGATAGTTGGTATTGGAACAATGTGCGCTGGCGCACCTGGTATATGGATCCCTGGTATCGTCCCTACTACTACCACTTCGGTTGGAACGACCCCTGGATGTGGTATGATCCGTGGCCCGGCTATCGTCCGCACCATCCGCCGCACCACCACAGACCTAACCGTCCTGCAATCGGTGGTTCGCACCGTCCGCCCCGCCCCGCAATCTCGCACAACGCAGGCTATGGCTACAACCGTGCAGACAGCCCCGGTACGAGAATAAACGGCAGAGGCTCGACCACCAACCGTGGCGCAGGAGGTACCGGTGAGTCCTATCGTCGCAACGACCCGTCGTCCTCGCGCGGAAACAACAGCTACAACCGCAACGACCGCACCGAGCGTAACAACAGCATTTTCGATGGCGGTAGTCGCGGTGGAGGCTCCTCCTTCGGTGGTAGCTCGTCGAGTGGCAGCAGCAACCGAGGCGGATTCTCGGGTGGCTCGTCGGGTAGCAGTGGAGGCGGTGGCGTTCGCTCAGGTGGCGGAACATCGAGCAGCAGCCGCACCAGATAATGCATTGTCCGCACAAGACACTGATTTGTATTGATTTAACAAGATACCATTATGAAGATTTTCAGATATATAGCAGCTCTTTTGGCAACGACTGCACTGACCGTACTCCCCACCAATGCTCAGTTTGCGGCAGGTGAGTTGGTAGGCGTGTCCGACTTCCAGAGCACCGATATACTTGCCACAGCGCGTAATGCCAATAGTTACACTACGGCACGCGTGGCAGGTATGGCAGGAGCATTTACCTCGCTCGGTGGAGATTTGGCCTCCATATCGATTAACCCCGCAGGTCTGGGTATGTTCCGTAGCAGTGTGTTGAGCCTCTCGCCATCGCTCACCTTCACCAAGCAGAGCAACAACATCAACCCCTTTGGCATCTCTACCCCAGCCCGCTTCTCGATGAACAATCTGGGTTTCGTGTCGAATCTCTATGAGGGTGCAGGTAGTGTGGTGAGCCTAAATGTAGCTTTCAGTTACAACAAGGTGGCCGACTTCAACTACGAGCGTCGTTTCTCGATGGGTGGAACCTACTCGATTGCCGATATGTTTGCACAGCAGATGAGCGGTATTCCGAGTTCGTGGCTCAATTCAAGCGCAAATCCCTTTGAGAACTACGATATCTTCCTCAACGAGTGGGGTGGCGTATTGGCTTATCAGACATTGCTGATTGACCCTGTCAATCCCGACGACAAGTCGAATATGGATTACCATGTAACCGCTATCGACCCCAATGCAGGTATCGACCAATATATGAGTGTGGATAGTCGTGGTAGTATTGGTGAGTACAACTTCGCAGCAGGTGTCAACATTGCCAACTCGCTCTACCTCGGTGGCTCGATTGCTATTCAGGATATCTACAACGAGCGCGAGTATTCCTACAACGAGGAGTACGACAATGGCGAGAACTCGAACAACAAGAACTATCTTGCAGCGATGACCTACAACCCCAATGTCAGGGAGATTGGCTCAGGTATCAGTATGCGTCTTGGTGCAATCTGGCGTCCTGCCGGTGGTCTTCGATTGGGTGTAGCGTTCCAGACTCCTACCATGGTGTCGTTGCAGAAGGAGTATTTCGCTGTGATGGGTACTCGTTTCCAGGGTGAGCGCAACTTCGCCTCCAAGTCGACAGTGCGCAACATCTACACCTACGACTACACCACCCCCGCTAAGTTGTCGCTCGGTGCATCCTACACCATCGGCAATGTGGCTGCCCTCTCGTTCGACTACGACAGAGTATGGTATAAGGGTATGCGTATGCGCGATAACGATCGCTCGATAAACGACTATATGAACAACAACATCCGCACCCAGTATCAGGCGGCAAACAATATGCGAGTAGGCGTGGAGATTAAACCTATCGCTTGGCTGGCACTCCGCGGTGGCTATGCATACTATGGCTCGCCCTCGGCAGTTGGTGATAATATCTTCGATGCTCCTATCGAACTCGACAGCCGCGACCTGGCATTTGGTATCGGCTTCAAGGTTGGCCGCACCTCGATTGACGCATCGTTTGTCAACAAGCAGACCAACTACTCCGACTACGACCTCTTCTATTGGGATGGTGGCGACGGCACAGTAATCGTCAACGACCTGATTTCCAAAAACAAAGGTCGCAAGAACATTGCAACCGTGACCGTTACGATTCCCTTCTAATAGTTAACAGCATAATATAAAAAAAATGCCCGATGAGTTTCATCGGGCATTTTTTTTATACAGACAGGCTTAGACCTTATGCAGTCTTAGTAGCTTTTTTCTTAGCGGCCTTCTTCTCCTCCAAAGCCTTCTCTACCTCAATCTGGCAGTCGCTGAGGACGTTCATATAGTTGATGAACGCTGCATAACTCGAATCGTAGGGATTCACATAGTGCTGTGCATCGCCATCCGAGAACCACTTGGTAGCCATATAGTAGAAGTTGTCCGAAGCCTTCATAAAGTTCCAAACATAGTTGAAGTCGTCGCTACCCAACTTGTTTACATTGCTCTGCATATCGTAGAGTTTCGAGAATGCCTCGTTCTGCAACTCGTTACCGAGCCAAGCGGTGATATCGCGCTCCTCATCGGTCCACGACATAGGATGGGGGCAGTGCAATACGCCAATAGGTTGGTGTGCCGCAGCAGCCTCGCCTACGGTTGCGAACTCCATACCCTCTGCAGCAACTACCTTGCCCACAAGAGCCTTCATAAAGTCGAAGATACCGGTCGATGCCTTCTGACGCTCGCCAAAGGTGTCGTAACCCATCACAAGGTTAACAACCTCGCCATTGGTTGCGCCAAGCCACTCCATAAAGAGGTCAGCGTTGATTGCGCCACCACCGAAGTTCATGCTGATATCGTCGCTGAGCTTATAGTTACGCAGTGCGATGCGGAGTTTCTGGTTGAGTGCATTAGCGTAGATGTAGTCTGCGCTCTTCCAACCCAAAACGTGCTTAGCACCCTCGGTAACCATCGCCTTGAAGCCCATAGCAGCTACGCGGTCGCCAATAGCGTCCGAGTAGATAAGCTCAGTATTTGCAAAGGTTGTAGGGGTCTGGCCGAACTCCTTCTTAATCATTGCAACCTCAGCCTTAACCTCCTGCTCGAACTCCTTGCCCTCAACGAGCGACGAGAGCGAGTGGCAGTAACTACCAGCCACGAACTCAACGCAACCGGTTGCAGCCAACTTCTTGAAACTCTCCAAAGCCTCGGGAGCATAGTGTTTGAGCTGCTCGACAGCCAAGCCCGAAATCGAGAAACTAACCTTGAACGCACCCTGATACTGCTCAATCATCTCGAGCAGAAGGTTGTTCATAGGCAGGTAGCAGTCAGCAGCAACTCGCTGAACAACGGCACGATTAGCCGACATATCCAGGTAGTTGTGGTCCTTACCCATATTGAAGAATCGGTAAGTTTTCAGTCGCAAGGGCTGATGCACATCAAAGTGGAAACAGATTGTCTTATTCATATCTTAGTTTTTCTTTATTTTTTATTTTCTCGTTACTTAGCCATTGCGCAAGCCTTCTCATACACATCGAGTACCTCGCCTGCTGCCTTGTCCCATTTCATTGCGTTAACCTCCTGCAAGCCTTTCTCGGCAAAAATATGGGCGAGTGCGGGATAAGTCACCAGACCATAAATTGCGTCAGCCATCGCATCGATGTCCCAATAGTCTACCTTGATAGCGTAGTCGAGTACCTCGGCAACACCCGACTGCTTGGAGATAATGGTGGGAACGTTAGACTTCATAGCCTCCAAAGGCGAAATACCGAAAGGCTCCGATACGCTCGGCATAATGTAGACATCGCTCATAGCAAACATCTTCTTCACATCGTCGCCACGGAGGAAACCTGTGAAGTGGAACTTGTCGGCAATGCCCAACTTAGCCACACGACGGATAACGTGGTTCATCATATCGCCACTACCCGCCATCACAAAGCGCACGTTCTTAGTACGTTTGAGTACCTTCGCTGCTGCCTCTACAAAGTAGTCGGGGCCCTTCTGATAGGTGATACGGCCAAGGAAGGTAACAACCTTATCCTTCACGCCGCGCTCAACCTCAATCTCCTGACCCTCGGCAAAGCGCACCGCATTGTGAACGGTAACCACCTTGCTGGGGTCGATACCGTAGCGGTTGATAACAATGTTACGAGTGAGGTGGCTCACTGCCATCACCATATCGGCAGCCGCCATACCGGCCTTCTCGATTGCGTGTACCTCGGGGTTCACACTCTCGCCACTTCGGTCATACTCGGTAGCGTGGATGTGTACCACCAGCGGTTTGCCCGACACACGCTTTGCAGCCATACCTGCATAGTAGGTAAGCCAATCGTGAGCGTGGATAACATCAAACTTACCCTCCAAGTCGCGTGCCACCTGTGCAGCAACAGTAGCATAGCGTGCTACCTCCTCCATCAGATTTGCACCATACTTACCCGAGAAGGTGTAACGCTCCTTCCACACATCGCCACCAATCTGGCTGTGGATTGCTCTACTACCACTCTCCTCAAATGCCTTGCGCTCCTTCTCAAAGTCCTCAGGAGTAATATAGGGCACCATATTGGAGTCAATCTCGTAGAACTTAACCCTACGCCACAACTCCTGCTCCTCGGTGTCTACCGGAGCGGAGGTGTAGGTAGCATCTACGTCACTCGCATTTACCACACGCACAAAACGCTGATCCTCATCGCCGTATGCGCGAGGTACTACAAAATTGACATCTACTCCCAATTTGCCGAGGCTGCGTGTCAATCCGTAGCAGGCTGTTCCGAGACCTCCTGCAATATGCGGAGGAAACTCCCAACCGAACATTAATACTCTCATATCTATTTATCCCTTATTTTTTTATTGTTTTCTCTTCTTTCCTCTTTTTCCTCTAAGGAGTAACATTTACTCCTATTTTCTTTTGCGCTTGTACTTGTCAACCATCTCCTTGATGCGCAAGACAGCACCTACGCTCCAAGCCTGCGAAATCGAGCCGCGTGCGTGGTGGGGTGGATCACCGTCGAAAATCTCACCAATCGAGCCGATACCGTAGGTGTTAAGCTCATCAGCAAAGCCCTCGAGAATCTCCTCAGCCTTGGGAATAAAGCCCTTGCCCTGAACATCGAACTTAGCCTTCACATAGTGCTCCAAGAGCCAAGTCCAAACGGTACCCTGGTGGTATGCCAAGTCACGCTCACGCTGCGAGCCGCCGTAGTGACCCTGATAGAGGGGGTTGCGGGGCGAGAGGGTACGCAGACCCTTAGGTGTGAGCAGGTGGCGACGTACAACATCGGCAATCGACTCCTGCTGTACGAGGTTAACCATCTTATACTCTACCGAGCAAGCAATTATCTGGTTGGGGCGGATAAAGTTATTCGCACCCTTGCCGTCAACATAGTCTGCCAAGTAGCCCTGATCCTCCAACCAGAAGAGTTTGAGGAACGACTCCTTGGTCTTTGCAGGCTCTGCCTTCCACTCAGCAACAAACTCCTTGTCGCCAGCCAAGCGAGCCTGGTCGATAGCGTAGCAGAGCGCGTTGTACCAGAGCGCGTTAATCTCTACCTGATAGCCATCACGACCGGTTACGGGCTTGCCATCAACAACAGCATCCATCCAGGTCATCGCGCAATCCTCACGCGAAGCCCAAACCAAACCGTTGGTGTGGAGAGCTACATAGCCATCTACGCCGCGACGATATGCGCGAAGCACATCCTTAACATAGTTGCCATACTTAGCCCAAATCTCCTTCTTGCCCATAAAGTCCTCCAACTGCTGCAAGCACCATACGAACCACAGAGGAGCATCCACCGAGTTGTATGCCGAGCCTACGTTGGGGAACATACCATCTTTCATCTGAGCAGTCATCGTGTCGATAACCTCCAAGCAACTCTTCACATCGCCCTGTGCCAGAGTGATACCGGGCAACGAGATGAAGGTGTCGCGACCCCAGCTGCCAAACCAAGGATAGCCGGCAACTGCGAGAGTCTTATCACCGTGACGTACGATAAACTGACGAGCCGAGTGACGCAAGCACGAGAAGAAGTCAATCTTGTTGCTACGCAATGCAATCTCCTCCTCAAATGCACCCTCCAACTTCGCAGGGTCAATCTCCTCGCTCACCGAGCCACAGAAGATTACAGGCTGACCCTCTTTGAGTTCCAACTCGAAGTAACCGGGGGTGAGCAAATCCTCGTGATAGTCGTAGCCACGACGATACTCCTCTGCATACTCGAAGTCGTAGTACCAATCGGGAGCGGCTACAAACTCCGACTCCACATTGGTCTGCATATTGAGCCAGGGGAACTCCTGATAGAGGCGGCACTTCACACCACCCTTAATCTCGTAGGAGTGGCCATCGGCATACATATTCGCCTTGCTCAGCGAGTGTTTGTCGCGGAAAGCAAGGAAGGGACGCAGGCGCAGAGTCACGCTATCGCCCTCCAAAAGGGTGTAACGGATGAAGAGGCGCGAGCGCGAGTGACGCCACAAAAGCTCCTTCTGAATCAGCACTCCGCCCACACGATAGGTGATAGTAGGGGTAGGAGTGTACTTGAAGTCGACAATATACTTGTGACCTCGGGGCTCGTAGTTGTTCGGGAAGCGGTGGATAGCGAGGTTGAAGGGCTGCTCCTCGTACATAATGGTCTCATCGAGCGACGAGAGCAACACATACTGCTTATCCTCCTCATTGATGGGGCTAACAATCAGACCGTGGTACTTACGGGTGTTGCAGCACACGATGGTAGTGCTCATATAACCACCCGCTCTGTCGGTCGAAAGCATCTCTCTCTGGAGCGAATACTCCAAGTTGCCCAAACTGTTTTTATCAAATGTCAACGGCATCTTGTTTATCTTTTACCAAATTTCTGGTAAATATAATTTTTTTAAACGTTTATGTCAAGTTTTTTCGGGACTTTTTTATCGCTAACTCTTTTAGCCTCATCGGTATTAACTTCTGGTGCACTCTGTGCCACAAAACCGCAATACCTATAATATAATAAAAAAGTCAAACTCTATCCGACCCACCCCACGGCAGGTCGGACAGAATCTGTATAGTGCTTATGCCCACTTCACCAGAGCGAAGTCCATGCGGTGGGGCAGATTTGCGTTCTTAGCGAATACGCGGATTGCCACGTCGTAGGAGCCGGTCTGTGCGGGAGTCATATCAATAGTGTAGGTCACGAGGCTGCCCTCAACATTGCTTACGCTCATCTCGTGAGTCGAAACAATCTTCACAGCGCGACCCTGCTCAATCTGGTTAGCGAGAACTACCTCAACGCCGATATCTTCCTTCGACAGAGCAGCAACATCAACCTTCACCTCGAAGCGATAGGGGTTACCCACCATAATTGCCTCCTTAGCGATGTTAGCCTGCTTGGTCTCAACCACGCGAACCTTATCCCACTCGCCACTCACGCGACGCTTCCAAGCTGCAATCTGGCGAGCCAGAGTGTAGTCGTTAGCCATCAACTGCTGGTGACGCTCCGAGAGTTTGCCATAGAAGCGATCCTCGTAGTCGGTAATCATACGGTTGGTGGTGAAGTTCGAAGCGATGTCTGCTACGCAGCTCTTAATCGAGCCAACCCACTCGTGAGGAATACCATCCTCGCCACGGTTGTAGTAGCGGGGAACAATCTCCTCCTCGATGGTGCGGTAGATCATCTCTGCATCCAACTCGTTCTGGAAACGCTGATCGTCGTACGAGCGCTCCATAGGCAGCATCCAACCTGCGCCCTCTTTGTAGCCCTCTACCCACCAGCCGTCCATAACGCTGAATTGGAGAACACCGTTCATGATACACTTCTCACCGCTGGTACCCGAAGCCTCCAAAGGACGGGTAGGAGTATTCAACCATACATCCACGCCCTGTACCATCTTGCGAGCCAAATCCATATCGTAGTTCTGGATAAATACTACCTTACCTACGAACTCGGGCATTGCCGATACCTCAACAATACGCTTAATCAGATCCTGACCGGGCTTATCGTTGGGGTGAGCCTTACCAGCAAATACGAACTGTACGGGGTGTACAGGGTTGTTAACGATTGCCGACAGACGCTCCAAGTTGGTAAAGAGCAGATATGCACGCTTGTAGGTTGCGAAACGACGAGCAAAACCGATAGTCAGCACATCGGGACGCAGGGTCTCCTTGATGGTTACAAGAGTGCGGGGAGTAGCAAACAGAGTCTGGCGAGGATCCGAGAAACGGTTACGGATATGCTTAATCAGACGCTGTTTGAGAGCCATACGGCAGCTCCACAACTCCTCATCGGGAATGTTGTGTACCTTCTGCCAAGCGGGAATATTATAGAGTCTATCCTCGAATCCCTCGGGGAAGTACTTGCTATACAGACGACGGAGGCTCGATGCGGTCCAGGTGGGGAAGTGAACACCATTGGTCACATAGCCAACGTGCAACTCATCCTTGAAGTAGCCGGGCCACATACCACCGAGAATCTCCTTGCTCACCTCACCGTGCAACCAGCTTACACCGTTAACCTCCTGCGAGAGGTTGCAAGCGAGGAAGCTCATCGAGAACTTCTCGTTGGGGTCATTGGGATTGGTCTTACCGAGGTTGATGAACTGATCCCAGGTGATGCCGAGGCGATCGGGATAGTGCGACATATACTGACGAATCATCTGCTCGGGGAATGCATCGTGACCTGCGGGTACGGGGGTGTGGGTGGTGAAGAGCGACGAGCTGCGAACAACCTCCATTGCCTCGCTGAACGAGAGCTTCTTGCTGTCGATGAGGTTGTAGATACGCTCCAGACCGATAAATGCTGCGTGACCCTCGTTGCAGTGGTAAACATCGCTCTTGATGCCCAACTTGCGGAGTGCACGGATACCGGCAACACCGAGTACCAACTCCTGTTTCAGACGGTTCTCCCAATCGCCACCATAGAGGTAGTGGGTAATCGAACGGTCCTCAGCGAGGTTGAGCTCGTGGTCGGTATCGAGCAGGTAGAGGTCGGTGCGACCTACCTCGCACTTCCAGATGCGTGCAGTAACTGTACGACCGGGGAATGCGATGTGTACCGAGCACCAGTTACCCTCTGCGTCACGCGCGGGGCTGATGGGGAGTTTGTAGAAGTTCTGAGCCTCATAGCTTGCCTCCTGAGCACCCTGCGACGAGAGTTTCTGAGTGAAGTAGCCATAGCGATAGAGCAGACCCACAGCAACCATAGGCACGTTCTTGTCACTTGCCTCCTTCAAATAGTCACCTGCGAGGATACCCAGACCACCCGAGTAAATCTTCAACGAGCTGTGCAAACCATACTCCATACTGAAGTAGGCGATGCGGGGACCCTGTGCGGTCTTCTTAGCCTCCATATAGTTCTGGAATGCGCCATAGACCTCATCCATCTTAGCGAGGAATGCCTGATCCTGCTCCAACTCTTTGTAACGCTGGTAGCCCAACTTATCGAGGAACTCGATGGGGTTGCGGCTGCAAGCCTCCCACAATACGGGGTCAATCGAGGTAAAGAGCTCGTGTGCGCCAAGAGTCCACGACCACCAGAGGTTCTTCGACAACTCCTCCAGAGGACGAAGACGCTGGGGCAACGACTTCTCAACCATCAGACGAGTCCACGAGGGGGTGTTGCTGATGAGCTGCTGACGCACGAAGTTAATCTGCTCGTTGTATGCGCCACCACCATCATAGACTGCCTTGTTGGTGCGTGCTACTACGTTGTCGAGTGCTACATTGTATGCCTCGTGGTAGTAGTTGATAAGATTCTCCCAGAGTGCAGTGCGCGATACGGTAAATGCCGACTTGCGTGCTGCGGTCATCGAGCGGGCATTCATTGCCGAGTAGCGAACAATTGCATCGGCGATGCTCTCGATAACGTGGCTGTCGTTGGTATCATTGCGCTCGATAACCTCTACACCCTTGTGCTCCTTGCAGTGCTGAGCAACCCAGAGGCCGAAGCCTGCCAGAGTGGTGGTAACGGTGGGAACCGAGAAGGCAACGCTCTCCAGAGGAGTGTAGCCCCAGGGCTCGTAGTACGATGCAAATACGGTGAGGTCCATACCAACCAACAACTCGTAGTAGTGCTTGTTGAAGATACCGTCAGCACCCTGCAAGTAGCTGGGCACGAAGATAACCTTCACACGGCTCTCGGGATCGAGCAACTTGCTACCCTGCATTGCACGAACAATGGGGTCGCCCTCGGGATACGAGAGGTAGTGGGTGGTGTGGCGGAACTGTGCGGGGTCGATGGGGCTGTTCTTGTCTGCCAAGTGAGCAGCCAAGTCGCGACGAGGACCATTGTTGCCAGCAGGTACGGTGATATATACCAACACCTCGCGGCCGAGTGCCTCGCTGCTCTCAGCTACGCGCTTCAACGACTCAACAAATACATCCAGACCCTTATTCTTGAACTCGTAGCGGCCGCTGGTACCCACAATCAGGGGCTCCTTAGCGAACTTGTGGTCAAGGCAAGCCTCAGCAACCTCAATCATAGCCTTGCGAGCCTCCTTACGCTTAGCCTCGAACTCCTCGCCCTTCCATACGAAGTCATCCTCAAAACCGTTGGGGGTAACCACATTTACATCACGACCGAGCATATAACGGCACTCCTTGCCGGTGATATCGCTCACGGTGCAGAAGCAGTCGTGGAAACTTGCAGCGGTCTTCTCGAGCGAGTGCTTAGCCACTACGTTGAACTTACGAGCGTAGTCGTCTGCATTAACCTGCGAGAGGGTGCCGTAGAGGGGCATACCATTGCCGGCGATGCAACGACCCATAACAGTTGCGTGGGTAGTGAAGACGGTAGCGGTGTAGGGAGCCTTCTTGCGCAGGTAAAGACCACCGCTGGCAGTCATCCACTCGTGGAAGTGTGCCACGGTGCGGTCGGTAGTTGCGCAGAAGTTCTCCATGTAGCTCTCGATAACCTTACCTGCGGCATAGCCGAAGAGTACGGGCTCAATGTAGTCCCACTGACCGCTGATCGAGTCAACACGATAGTTCTCCCACAAGAATTTCAGGATATCGTCCTTGTGAGGAATCATCGAGCTGTAATCAACCAAGATTGCGGTGGGGCGACCAGCCACTTTCCACTTACCAATACGGATACGAATGCCGTCAGCATATACCATCTGACGCCACTCGCGCATCATATTCAAATCCTCCTCGAACTCGGGGTTCTCACCCTCCTTGTTGATATCGGGTCCGATGAGTATATATTTCTCACCCAAATTTTCGACCATTGTGTCGGCCTTGGTGGCAATCACGGTGTGGATACCTCCCACCTTGTTGCATACCTCCCAACTTACCTCAAACAAATAGTCGGGTTTCTGTTTCATCTCTTCCATACTTCTTTTCTTGTTTCTTGTACTTAAATATCTGATTTCTTTACTTTTTCATTTTCGAATTTTGACTCGTCGGGGGAAATCGCTAAGCGCATACCATTATATATAAAGTCAAAATTTCGGACTGCAAAAATAGTCCCTTTTTTCGGTAATACAAAACCGATTTTCGATTTTTTAAATTTTTTTAATAATTCCCTATGGCGGGGATTTTATGTTTTGCTAAAAATCGCACTCTCAGCACACTCTGAGCCACTTTTGCCGACTTGTTTAAAAAATTGTTAAATGTTCATATTGTCGCAAAAGTTGAGTTAGAACAACTCGGAAATCACCGCATCACTCACCAACCAATGCTCCGCATCGAAACGCAATCGGCTGCCCTCTCTAATCAACACCCCCGAGGCAACAAACTGCTCGGCTACTCGGGCAGTATAGGAAGCACGCTCCGCGCCAAATTTTTGCTCAATAGTCTGCAAATCAATACCCTCGCGAGTTCTCAGACCCACCATTATCATCTCCTCAGCCTGCTCCTCAGCGGTCAGCACCTCACTCTCGCGCAGGTCAGGGTCGGTGGGATTGGCAATATAGCGCGTGAGATTTGGCAGATTCCACGAGCGACCCACCCCGTCAAATGAGTGAGCACCAGGGCCCAAACCGACATAGGGCACACCGCGCCAATAGCCGCTATTGTGCTGAGAGCGACGACCTTGACGCGCAAAGTTGGATATTTCGTAATGGTCATATCCCGCTTCAGTAAGCAGTCGGTGGAGTAGCAGATACTCCTC
The DNA here is from genome assembly GCA_017379955.1 of Tidjanibacter sp. Taxonomy (GTDB): domain Bacteria; phylum Bacteroidota; class Bacteroidia; order Bacteroidales; family Rikenellaceae; genus Tidjanibacter. The sequence goes on from JAFNVE010000119.1 coordinate 16,702, forward strand.
CTCGCTACGCTCCTCCTCGATGGGCTGCACGCCACGCTTCCCAAAAACCGTACCCTCCTCAATAGTGAGGTGATAGGCGGAAATATGCTCGGGATTAAGGGCGATAGCCTCCTCAATATTGCGCTTCCACACCTCACTTCCGCCACACGGCACGCCATAAATCAGGTCGATAGAAATGTTGTCAAAACCCGCCCTACGAGCAGCCTCAACAGCCCTGCGCGCAGTGGCCGCATCGTGTCGCCTATTCATAAAGTGAAGTTGCTCATCATCAAACGATTGTATGCCGATACTCAGTCGGTTTACCCCCACCCTGCGATACCCCTCCAAACGCTCTGCCAAGAGGTCATCGGGATTGGCTTCGAGGGTAATCTCCTCCACTTGCGAGGTATCCCAAATCTCCGCCACACCGCAGAGGATTTTTTCCACCTCCTCGGGAGTAAAAAGTGAGGGAGTTCCGCCACCGAGATAGATGGTGCGGAGGGTGGTGTCAGCAAGTTCTCCCGCACGCGCTCTCGCCTCGGCAAGAAGCGCATCGGGATAGAGAGGTAGTTGTTTGAGCGATATAGTCTTATAAAAGTCGCAGTAGCCACACAATCGTTGGCAAAACGGGACGTGTATGTAGAGTAGTGATTCCATATTTTTAGCGTCCGCTAAGATAGTATTTTTTCTCTGATTTTCGCCACTAAAACCCTTGTAATTTCGGGCATTTATGCAGTTCGGAAAGATTATTGTTATTTTAAAAACAAAAACCCTGTGAAAATGTTAGGATAAATCAAAAAAAAGAGTATCTTTGCGGTGATTTTCATACATTGGGTCAGAAGGTGGTTTTTGCAGTAGTGCTACACCTCGCAAAGGCCTGATGGAAAGTCAACGAAAAATGAATAAGAGGTTTTATTAACATATTAATTTTTATTAAAGAAATGGCTAATATTGATTTGAGCAAGTATGGAATTACCGGCGTGACCGAGATTTCCTACAACCCCGCGTACGAGGAGCTGTTCCAGGCTGAGATGGATCCCACCCTGGAGGGCTTTGAGAAGGGTCAGCTGACCGAGCTGGGCGCTGTGAACGTTATGACCGGTATCTACACCGGCCGTTCGCCCAAGGACAAATTCTTCGTAATGGACGAGACCTCGAAGGATACCGTATGGTGGACCAGCGAGGAGTACAAGAACGACAACAAGCCCGTAACCGTTGAGGCTTGGAAGGAGTTGAAGGCTTTGGCAGCTGAGACCCTCTCGAACAAGAAGCTCTATGTTATGGATACCTTCTGCGGTGCTAACGAGAACACCCGTCTGAAAATCCGTTTCATCATGGAGGTTGCTTGGCAGGCTCACTTCGTTAAGAATATGTTCATCCGTCCCACCGAGGAGGAGTTGGCAAACTACGGCGAGCCCGATTTCGTAGTATTGACCGCTTCGAAGGCTAAGGTTGAGAACTACAAGGAGCTCGGCCTCAACTCGGAGACCGCAGTTGTATTCAACCTCACCGAGAAGATGCAGGTTATCCTCAACACCTGGTATGGTGGTGAGATGAAGAAGGGTATGTTCTCGTATATGAACTACCTCCTTCCTTTGAAGGGTATCGCTTCGATGCACTGCTCGGCTAACACCAACGAGAAGGGCGAGACCGCCATCTTCTTCGGTCTTTCGGGTACCGGTAAGACAACTCTCTCGACTGATCCAAAGCGTCAGCTCATCGGTGACGACGAGCACGGTTGGGACGACAACGGTATCTTCAACTTCGAGGGTGGTTGCTACGCTAAGGTTATCAAGCTCGACAAGGAGTCTGAGCCA